>NZ_SOFT01000004.1:0-86377 GCF_004402645.1 Cryobacterium sp. TMT2-42-4 | reverse complement strand
CGGCTGCACCATCCCCGGCTGCACCATCCCGGCGGCGTGGTGCGAAGTACACCACGTGATTCCCTGGCACCGCGGCGGAAAAACCACGATCGACAACGGGGTCCTCCTCTGCTGGTACCACCACCACACTATTGATACTTCCGGCTGGCAAATCCGCATGGTGCGCGGCAAACCTGAAGTCAGGGCACCGTACTGCTACGACCCCACCCGCACCAGGCGGCCAGGGGGAGGGAACCGGGTGAGGGCTCGACAAGCTCAACCAACGTCGGCGTGAGTTTTCGGGATCGGGTCACCAAATGGCTCAGACGCGGACGTGGGTTTGAGCCTCTGGAATCACGTCACCGATGCGTTCCGGGACAGAAAAACCCCCGCACCCCGTGAGAAAAACCGGGATGCGGGGGAACGAGAAGCGCGGAGACGGTGGGATTTGAACCCACGGTACCCCGTGAAGGGTACTCCACCTTAGCAGGGTGGTGCACTAAGCCGTACTATGCGACGTCTCCTTGATGCCTGCAATGCAAACACACGTCAATGATCATAACCGTACAGACGGCATCCGCACGAACCGAGCATGCACGAACCGAGAGCTGCGGGCGCCGCCCGGAGGCTACTGGTCCTCGAGCGACCGGCCTGCAGAGCAGGTGACGTCTCCGGCGGTCTGGCCCTGGACTGAATCGGAAAGCACTGCGGCCGGGGGCGTCGCGGCCGGATCCGGGACCGGTGCGGCCGGATCGGTCGTGTCATTGGGATCCGGGATCGCAGCCGGGTCCTCCGCAGCCGGGTCTCCGGCCAGTTGGAGCGATTCGTCATCTTCGACGGCGGTGAACAGGTCGTCGAAGTCCGGCTGGATCGGTTCCACGCCGCCGTCAACATTGCCGGTCGGGGCCTGCACGAAGACCACCTTGCTGAGGTCGATGTCCTTCAGGGCCACGGCAATCGACGCCAGGGTGGCGACGTCGTTGAGACTCGTGGACAGGTTCATGTTGGCCGTCACGGCCTTGGCCAGCGAGTACACCTTGACGGGGTCGGAGAGTGTGGACGCACTCTTCACGGTTCGCACGAGGGAGGACAGGAACACCTGCTGGTTGCTGATCCGCGTCAGGTCGCTACCGTCGCCGACGCCGTGGCGGGTGCGCAGGAACTGCAGGGCTTCCAGACCCTCGAGCGTGTGCATTCCGGCCGGAAGGAAGGTGTTCGTGTACTCGTCTTCGATGTCTTCGGCGACACAGACCGGCACGCCACCGACGGCCGTCGACATGGCCATGACGCCGTCGAACTGTACCTCTGCCGCATAGGGGATGCTCAGGCCGGTGAGCTTCTCGACCGTGAGCACGGTGCACGCCAGACCACCGTAGGTGAGGGTGGTGTTGATCTTCTGGCGGCTCATTGCGTCAAAGGTGCCGCCGGCAGGGTCCGGGCACTCGGGGATGGGAACATACATGTCCCGGGGGAAGCTGATCACGGAGGCGTTGGTGTGGTCTTCGGAGATGTGCAGCAGCATGGTTACATCATTGAGGTCGCCGGTGGAATCCTCCGGCCCGAACGAGGCATCCTGACCCTTTCGGCTATCACTGCCGACCACCAGCAGGTTCACGCCGCCCGGGATCGCATCGATCTTGGGGGCAGGACCCTCGGTCTCGTTGGCCAGAGGCACGCTCTCCTGCACGCTCGACGCAACATCGTAGGTCGCGATCGCGGCGACGGATGCGCCACTCACGAGCAGCACGGCCAGTGACGCGGCGAGCACCTTGGCCACGGTCACGAACGGGTTGGAGCGGCGCAACCGGCCATGGCGGGCGATGGTACTGAGCCTCTTCGATCGTGTCGAGCGGGGGCGTAATTCGTCGCTCACTCCGGTCCCTTCGTTAGTGCAGGCCGTGCAGAATCGAGGTGCGGAGGGCGTGGGATTCGAACCCACGAGACATCTCTGCCCACCAGTTTTCAAGACTGGCTCCATCGGCCGCTCGGACAGCCCTCCCGGTTCGCTGCCCGCGGCGCTGGTGGAACACGCGGTCGCGGACTAGCGAATACCGACCGATTCTAGCCGCTTGCAGACTCACCACAGTGCCAGAGGATGCTGGCAGCGGGCTGGGCGCCGCCTAGAGGCTGCTCAGAACGAGCGCGAGCCCATCTTCGTGAACGGCGCCGGTGATCTCGCCGGCCGCCGCGAGCACCTCGTGCGGAGCCTGCCCCATGGCCACTCCCCGACCCTGGACCGACGCCCACTGCAGCATCTCGATGTCGTTGCGCCCGTCGCCGACGGCCATCACACGGCTCCGCGGAATCCCGAACTCGGCGCGCACCCGCTCCATGGCGGTGGCCTTGTTCACGCCGTCGGGAGCGATATCGAGCCAGGCAGTCCAGCCGATCGCGTAGCTCACCCGGTTCAGCCCCATCCGGTCGACGATCTGAAGAAAATCCTCCATGTCGTGGTCAGGCGAGATGACGACCACCCGGGTGGCGTCCTGGCGCAGCAGATCGTCGAACTCGACGTGCTCGCTGTCCAGCCCGATCGTGGCATCCGGGAACGGCTCCGTGTAGCGGTAGAAGCCGCGCTCGTCTTCGACGGCGTACCTGGCACCGACCAGGTGCGAGCGGATCTGCAGCAACACATCGGTCGGATCGAAGGTCTCGACCCATTCGCGCCGGTAGCCGGTGGGGGAAGCCGGGTCGCGGTGCAGGGTGATCGCACCGTTCGAGCAGACCACGAAGCGCGGGGTGATGTCCAGGCGCTCGAGCACGGGGAGCGTGGTGGCGGACGAACGCCCGGTGGCGAGCATGACCTCATGACCGGCCGCGGCGAGCCGTCGCACCTGGTCGAGGACGCCGCCGCTGATCGTGCCGTCCTCGTGCATGGTGGTGCCGTCGATGTCGAGGGCCACCAGCCAGGGGGCATCCGTCCGCGTCGTCATGCGCCCACCGGCCGAATGACGTCGAGGCCGCCCAGCCAGGGGCGCAGCGCCTCGGGGATGAGTACCGAGCCATCCGCCTGTTGGTGCGTTTCGAGCAGGGCCACAATCCAGCGGGTCGTCGCCAGGGTGCCGTTGAGGGTTGCGACCGGCGCGGTCTTGCCCGACTCGGTGCGGTAACGGATATCGAGCCGGCGCGCCTGGTAGGTCGTGCAGTTGCTCGTGCTGGTCAGTTCGCGGTAGGCGTTCTGGGTGGGGACCCAGGCCTCGATGTCGAACTTGCGGGCGGCGCTGGAGCCGAGGTCGCCGGCGGCCACGTCGATGACGCGGTAGCTGAGGCCGAGCGCCTGGAGCATGTCCTCCTGCAGGGCGACGAGGCGGTCGTGCTCGGCCTCGGCATTCTCCGGCAGCACGTAGGTGAACATCTCCAGCTTGTTGAACTGGTGCACCCGGATGATGCCGCGGGTGTCCTTGCCGCCCGAACCGGCCTCGCGCCGGTAGCAGGTGGACCAGCCGGCGTAGCGGAGCGGTCCGCCGGACAGGTCCAGGATCTCGTCCGAGTGGTAGCCGGCGAGCGCGACCTCGCTGGTGCCGGTGAGGTAGAGGTCGTCGGCGGGGAGGAAGTAGACCTCCTCGGCGTGCTCGCCGAGGAACCCGGTGCCGTCCATGATCTCGGGCCGCACCAGGGTGGGCGTGATCAGGGGGATGAAGCCGGCCGCCAGCGCCCGGTCGAGCGCCATGTTCATCAGCGCGATCTCGAGGCGGGCACCGATGCCGCGCAGGAAGTAGAACCGGGCGCCGGACACCTTTGCCCCTCGGGCCATGTCGATGGCGCCGAGCAGTTCGCCCAGCTCGAGGTGGTCGCGCGGCTCGAAGTCGAAGGCGGGCACGGCGCCGTGGGTGCGGAGGGTGACGAAGTTCTCTTCACCGCCGGCCGGTACGCCGTCGATCACGGGGTTCGCGAGGGTGCGCACGACCGCGGTGAACAGCGCCTCGGCCTCGCCCGAGGCGGCCGCGGCGGACTTGACGTCGGCAGCGAGGCTCTGCGCCTGGGCGACGAGGGCCTTCTTCTCCGCGGGAGGCGCGGAGGCCACCTGCTTGCCGAACTGGTTCTGGGCGGCACGCAGCGCCTCGAATGCCCGGATAGTGGCGCGACGCTCCGCGTCGGCGGCGAGCGCATCGTCGACCGCCTCGACCGACGCACCGCGCGCTTTCTGCGAACGCTTGATGAGGTCAGGATTCTCTCGCAGCAGCACAGGATCAATCACCGAATCAGTCTACAAGCGCATGGTCCAGCACCTTGCTAGCCTTACCGCGTGGATACTCCCGATCAACCGAGCGTTGTTCGGCGGGCAGCAATCGTCTACAACCCCACCAAAGTCGACCTGGACCGCCTGCGGGCGAGCGTGGCCCGCGCGGAGACCGCGTCGGGCTGGGCCGGCTCGCTCTGGCTCCCGACCGCCGCGGACGACGCCGGCAGGCAGTCCGCCCGGCTCGCCCTGGCGCAGAGTGCGTCCCTGGTGCTCGTGGCGGGCGGCGACGGCACGATTCGCGCGATCGCCGACGTGCTCCGTGGCTCCGGTGTGCCCCTGGCCATCGTGCCCGTCGGCACCGGCAATCTGCTCGCCCGCAACCTGGGCCTGCCACTGTCGAACCTTGACGAGGCCACCATGGTTGCCTTCACGGGCGGAAACAGGCCGATCGACGTGGGTGTGGCATCCGTGCGCGCCGACGACGGCGCCCTGGCCGACCACGTCTTCCTCGTGATGGCGGGCATCGGCATCGACGCCCAGATGGTCGTAAGCACGCGGCCCGAACTGAAGCGGGCGGTGGGCTGGCTGGCCTACGTCGACGCCGTGGCGCGCGTGCTCCCCCGGGTCAAGCCGTTCCAGATCCGGTACAGCCTGAACGGGCGCCCGCACCGGCCGGCGCACGTGAGCACCATCCTGATCGGCAATTGCGGCCTGCTCCCGGGAAATATCCAGATTCTGCCGGATGCCCGCCTCGACGACGGCATCCTCGACATCGCCATGCTGCAGCCCAAGGGTGTGCTCGGCTGGCTCACAATCTGGCGCCGGGTGACGTGGGAGAACGGCGTTCTGCGCCGCTCGGCGGCCGGGCGTCGCATCATCGAGCGAACCGAATCGACTACTGCACGGGTGATGACGACGCTGCACGCCGCCGATATCCGGATCGTGTTGGTCGAGGCGCAGGAGTTCGAGGTGGACGGCGACGCGCTCGGCCCGGTGCGCTCGGTATCCCTGCGCACCGACCCTGCCGCCCTCGTCCTGCGGGTTCCCGTCGCGCCCTGAGGGCCGGGCCGGGCTGGGCTGGTGGGACCGTCAGGCCGCGGGCTCGCCGAGCAGGCCGCGCAACCAGGCGCGCGCACCGATGAAGATGTTGTCGTTGTAGCGCGAGGTGAACTCGATCGGCTGCTTGTCGGCCCGCGGGTACGAGCCGAGGAAGATCACCTGGGGGCTGAACCGGCGAAGGCCGAGCAGCGCGTCGGCCACGCGTTCGTCGTGGATGTGACCGTCGGCGTCGATCACGAACCGGTAGCGCCCCAGGGCGTCGCCGATGGGGCGCGACTGGATCAGGCTGAGGTTGACGCCCCGGGTGGCGAACTGCTCGAGCATCTCGAGCAGGGCGCCTGAGCGGTCTTCGGGCAGCTCCACGATCAGGCTGGTCTTGTCGGCGCCAGTGCGGGGCGGCACGGTGGTGTTTCGGCTGACGAGCACGAAGCGGGTGACCGCGTTGGCGTTGTCGCCGATACTACGGGCGAGCACGACCACATCGTGGTGCTTCTCGATGCCGGGCGGGGCGATGGCGGCATCCGCCTGCCCTGATTCGACCAGCGACGCGGCGGCGGCCACGTTGCTCGACGCCGGAAGGTGGCCGTGGTGCGGCAGATTGGATTCCAGCCAGCGACGGCACTGCGCATAGGCGACCGGATGCGCGTTGATGGTGTTCACATCGGCCAGCGCGGTGCCCGGGCGAGCCACCAGGACGAAGTTCACCGGAACCAGGTACTCGCCGATGATGCGCAGGTCGGGCACGCTCGCGAGGGCATCCTGCGTGGCGGACACGCCGCCGTCGACGGAGTTCTCGATCGCGATCATTGCGGCCACACTGCGGCCGGACACGACGTCGTCGAACGCCTCGCCGACGTTGTTCACGGCCCGCCACGGCTTGCCCTGGGCTTCGACGACCTGGGTGAGGGCTGCCTCGGTGAAGGTGCCCGTCGGCCCGAGGAAGCTGTAGCTGACATTGCGCGACTCGGACATGCAGATCAGCCTAGTTGCAGTGCAAGACTGGACACCATGAACGAACGCGCGGGCACAGCGGCCCTGGAATCTGACCTTGTCGATGTCGAAGCGCTGGTGAAGGCGTACTACGACCTGAAACCGGATGTCACGGTGCCGGGCCAGCGAGTGGCCTTCGGCACCTCCGGTCACCGAGGGAGCTCCCTCAACACGGCCTTCAATGAAGACCACATCATCGCGACCACTCAGGCGATCGTTGAATTCCGCGCCATGCAGGGCATCACCGGGCCGCTGTTCATCGGCACCGACCCACACGCCCTGAGCGCGCCAGCCTATACGACCGCCCTCGAAGTGCTCGTCGCGAACGGCGTGCGCGTGCTGGTCGACGAGTTCGACGACTATGTGCCCACCCCTGCCCTCTCGCACGCGATCCTGGCCTACAACCGGGCCGGGAACAGCGACGAGGCGGATGGGATCGTGGTCACCCCGAGCCACAACCCGCCCTCCGACGGCGGCTTCAAATACAACCCGCCGCACGGCGGACCGGCCGACAGCGACGCCACCTCGTGGATCGCCACCCGGGCCAACGAACTCATCGCCGCCGGGCTCAATGATGTCAAAATGAGCGAGCCCAGCGCGGTCGAGACCTACGACTTCCGCGGTGGGTACGTGAACGACCTTGAGAACATCATCGACATGGCCGCCATCAAGGCCAGCGGTATTCGTATCGGAGCCGACCCGCTCGGCGGCGCGAGCGTGGGCTACTGGGGTGCGATTCGCGACCGCTACGAGCTCAACCTGACCGTGATCAACCCCCACGTCGACCCCACCTGGCGCTTCATGACCCTGGACTGGGACGGTAAGATCCGGATGGATCCGTCGAGCCCGTCCGTGATGGCATCCGTCGCCGCCCACAAGGACGAATTCGACATCGTCACCGGCAACGACGCCGACGCCGACCGGCACGGCATCGTCACCCCCGACGGCGGGCTGATGAACCCGAACCACTTTCTGGCCGTGGCCATCGACTACCTGTACAGCCACCGCGAAGGCTGGCGGGCGGATGCCGCGATCGGCAAAACGCTCGTCTCCTCCACCATGATCGACCGCGTCGCGGGTTTCCTCGGCCGCGACCTCTGGGAGGTGCCGGTCGGTTTCAAGTGGTTCGTTCCGGGCCTGATCGACGGTTCGGTTGCTTTCGGCGGCGAGGAGAGCGCCGGCGCCAGCTTCGTGCGCTTCGACGGAACCGTCTGGACCACCGATAAGGACGGCATCCTGTTGGCCCTGCTCGCCTCGGAGATTCTCGCCGTGACCGGCAAGACGCCCAGCCAGCGCTACGCCGAGCTGGCCAAGCACTTCGGCGACCCGGCCTACGCCCGGGTGGACGCGGCCGCGACGCCCGCCCAGAAGGCGCAGCTGTCCAAGCTCGACGGAGCCGCCATCACGGCCACCGAACTCGCCGGCGAAAAGATCATCGCCAAGATGAGTCACGCTCCCGGCAACGGTGCGGCAATCGGCGGCGTCAAGGTCGTCACCGAGAACGCCTGGTTCGCGGCCCGGCCGAGTGGCACCGAGGACGTTTACAAGATCTACGCCGAGTCCTTCACGGGCCCGGAACACCTGAAGCAGGTGCAGATCGAGGCCAAGGCCATCGTCGACGGCGCCATCGCCTGACGCGTCTGCCCTGGACGGGCTCGCCCACCGCGGCGGTCGAGCCCGTCGGGACCGGAGACCAGCAGTAGGGAGTGCTTCGATACCTAGGGAATGCTCCAGTAGTACGCCGTGGCGCCCGGGTGCTTCTCGGTGATCGCGTAATCGACCGACCGGAAGTCGGTGTCGTCGGTGTGGCCGGCATAGTAGATCTGGATGTCGTCGCCCGACCCCTCGATCCGGGTGACGACCCCGGTGTGGTCGCGGTCCCCGGAGTTGTCCCAGTCGAACTGGGCGACGTCGCCGAGCTTGACCTGATCGCGCTGGTCATCCGTCAGGGCGGTGGCGCGGCCGGACTGCGCGACGTAGTCCCGGAACGCGGTTGAGCTGATCCACGGTGACGAGGTGTCGAAGTCGGAGCCGGTTCCCTCTGCGTACCACTGGTCGTCCATGGTCCAGCCCCGCTCGATCAGGGATTGGCTGGTGAAATTGACGCAGTCGTTGTCGGTGATGACGCCGTAATCATCCGTGTTGTAGTCGGTCCAGTGGGCGAGCATGTAGCTGACCTGCGCCTGAACCTGGGCGTCGATGGGGACCGGCGCTGCGGCCTCCGCGGGGGCGGCCCGGTCTGCGGCCGTCGCGTCAGACTCGGCCGCATCGGCCTTCGGCGCCGTTTGCGTGGAGTCAGCAGCCGGGGTCGGAGTTGCAGAGACGACGGGTTCGTCCCCAGTTACCTCGGCCACGGCGGCCGTTCCGGCCACGAGGCCACCCAGAACGAGCACGGCAGCGACGATGCGGAAGCGTCGAGTCAGAACCACAGATTTCTCTCTTCGTTCGGGGTGCCACCGGGGGGTGTGGCAGTCACGCCCCGTTCGGGGGACGGTTTCTAGATAATCACACTTATCCGGGAAATGCCCGGGTGGACGACAGACCGGTCCTGCGCGGATCAGGAAACGGGATCGGGGAACGGAATCAGTGGTAGCCGGGAGCCGCCGGGAGCCCGAAGAACTCCTCGAGGGTGGCGGTGCCGGTGGCGTGCATCTCCATGGCCAGTTCCGTTCCGATGTAGCGGAAGTGCCAGGGCTCGTAGCCGTAGCCGGTGATGGCCACCTTGTCAGCCGGGTAGCGCAGCAGGAACCCGAAACGCCAGGCATTCACGGCAAGCCACTGCCCCTGTGGGGTGTCGCCGAAGCAGGCATCCAGCGAACAGATTCCGGGCAGTGCGCTGATGTCGATGGCCAGACCGGTCTGGTGCTCGCTGGTTCCCGGCCGGGCCGTGCTGGTGTCGGCGAACGCCTGTCCGTTCGCGGCGACATCCGCGTCGTAGACCATCACCTGGGCCGCGAAGTTCCGATAGGCGCTGTGGGACTGCAGCTTCAGCCCGGTCTCCGCCTCGAACGCGGAGAACAGGGCCACGGTTGCGTCCGACGCCTCCCGGCGAAGTTGCGGGCTCCAGACGTGAGCCACCGGGACGTCGACGAGGTCGGTCGGAGCGTAGTCGGTAGGGTTCAGCGGGCGGGTCTTGTCAACGACGACCCAGAGGCTCGCCGGGTCGTCGCGTGAGCGGGCGGAACGGTCGAAGGTAGGCATCACGACCGGCTCCGGGGAACCTGTCGGGGCGGCACGAGGCGGGGTGGGGTTGGCGCTCGGTTCGGCACGGGGAATCAGCGTCGGAACGACGGCGGAACCGACGACGGGCGGCGCGGTTTCCCCGGTCAGGGCTCCGGCCGCCACCGCACCGGCGGCGAGTATAGAGATGACGATGGACAGCACGACGATACGCCTCCGCCGGAACGGATGCGCGACCCCCACTGCCCGATCTGCCCACACGGTGCTGAGCCTAGACCGGAGCGAGCTCCGCCAGCCTCTGACGGCCCGAAGGTGCTTGAAGATTGTTTGCCCATCGTGTAACTTTGCGCACAATGCAAACTTCTTCCACTCTCGCCGCCCCGCCGCTGATGTCCCACCGGCAGATTCTCTTCGTCATCTTCGGACTGATGGCCGGAATGTTCCTCTCCGCCCTCGACCAGACCATTGTCGGGACATCGATGCGCACCATCGCCGACGACCTCGACGGCATGGCGCTGCAGGCCTGGGTGACGACCGCCTACCTGATCGTGTCGTGCATCAGCACGCCGATCTACGGCAAACTCAGCGACATTTTCGGGCGCCGCCCGCTGTTCCTGATCGCGATCACGATCTTCCTCATCGGCTCGCTCCTGGCCGGACTGGCGAACTCGATGTACGAGCTCGCGATCTTCCGGGCCATCCAGGGGCTCGGCGCCGGCGGCCTGATGGCTCTCCCCCTGACGATCATGGGCGACATGCTGGCACCCCGGGAGCGGGCGAAATACCAGGGGTACTTTCTGGCCGTCTTCGGGGTCTCCAGCGTGATCGGCCCGCTCATCGGCGGCGTCCTGTCGGGCTCGGACACGATCCTCGAAATTACGGGCTGGCGGTGGGTCTTCCTGATCAACCTCCCGATCGGCATCATCGCCCTCGCAATCGTGCTGAAGTTTCTACACGTTCCCCACTTCGCCCGGCCCGTTCGCATCGACTGGTGGGGAGCGGTGGCTGTGATCCTCGCGGCCGCGCCGCTACTGCTCGTGGCCGAGCAGGGCCGCACCTGGGGCTGGGGCTCGATCCCCTCGATCGCCTGCTACGTGATCGGACTCCTCAGCATCGCGGCCTTCATCCTCGCCGAGCGGCTGATGGGCGACGACGCGCTCATCCCGCTGAAACTGTTCCTTTCGTCCACGTTCAGGATGGCGACCATCCTGGGCGTCTTCGTCGGCTTCGGTATGTTCGGCGCCATGATGACGGTGCCGCTCTACCTGCAGCTCGTGAACGGGGCCACCCCGACGGAGAGCGGCTTCCTGATGCTGCCGATGATCGCGGGCCTGATGATCTCCTCCATTGTGAGCGGCCAGCTGATCGCCCGTACCGGGCGCTACAAGATGTTCCCCACCATCGGCACTGCCTTCATGTCGGCAGGCTTCCTGCTCTTCACATTCGCCACCGCCGACAAGCCGGTCGGATTCATGATGGCCGGGATGCTCCTGATCGGCCTCGGCCTCGGCCAGCTGATGCAGACGCTCACCATCGCCAGCCAGAACTCGGTCGGCCCTCGGGATATCGGCGTAGCCACATCCGCCTCGACGTTTTTCCGTCAGATCGGTGGCACGCTCGGCACCGCCGTACTCTTTTCGGTGCTGTTCACCCGCATCCCTGACACGATCGGCGCGGCCTTCGACAACCCGACCATCATCTCCGGGGTCAGGGACGCTGCAACGGACCCGGCCGTGCAGGCCGACCCGGCGAACACCGGCATTCTGGCACTGTTGGCCAACCCGGGCAGTGTCGGCGGCGCCCTCGACGGCGACACCTCGTTCCTCAACACGGCCGACCCGCGGCTCGCGGAGCCGTTCCTCGTCGGCTTCAACGACGCATCCGTCACCGTCTTCTGGGTGAGCCTGGCCGTCGTGCTGGTCGCATTCGTGCTGAGCTTCTTCCTCACGGCGCCGCCGCTGCGCAACACCTCCGCCCTGCAGGAGGCCGCGGACGAGAACGCGGCCGAGCTGGCCGCGCGGGCCGAGCTGACCCGGGACGCGCAGCGAGCCGCCGACAGGATGGGCGCCCTGGTCGAGCCGGGGATCGACGTCGACGAGTTCGAGCGCGAGACCCGCACCCAGCCCCGCTAGCACCCGAACGAATTCGACGGAGATCTTGCTCCTACCGCCCCGTTTGGGCCTCAAATCGTCGCTTTGTGGCAAAATCTCCGTCGAATGCGCACAGGGCGCGCAGTCACGGACGGCCCGGTCCGGGCGTTGGGAATTGTGGGGGCCATCGGGGCGTTGTACCGATAATGCGCATTGTTATTGCAGGTGGACATGGAAAAATCGCCCGGCAACTCACGCGGGAGCTCACGAAGGACGGCCACGAGGTCGTCGGGCTGATCCGCACGGAGGATCAGAGGGCGGACCTCGTCGCTGTTGGAGCCGTTCCGGTGGTGATCGACCTCGAAAAGGCCTCATCGACCGACATGGCGCACCTCTTGGCCGGCGCCGACGTCGCGGTGTTCGCCGCGGGCGCCGGAGCTGGCGGCAGCGAGGAGCGCCGTCAGGCCGTCGACTTCGGCGGCTCCGTGCGGCTGGCCGATGCGGCCGAGGCCGCCGGCGTGGCGCGCTTCATCCAGATCTCGTCGACCGGCACCGAGAAGGTGCGGGACGGTCAGACCCCGACGGATGTCCCGGCGGACTTCCTGGGCTACCTGCAGGCCAAGCTGGCGGCCGAAGAAGACCTCATCACCCGCCCCCTGGCCTGGACGATCGTTCGCCCCGGCGGCCTGCTCGACGAGGCAGGAACCGGACTGGTGCGCCTGAACCCCGCCGGCCCCGGCCTCTCGGAAGAACGTGCGACTGTGCCCCGCGCGGACGTCGCGGCCGTCCTTGCCGCGCTGATCGAGACCGGCGCCGCCGAGCGCCGGGTGCTGCACCTGGTCTCCGGGGACGAACCCGTCGCTGTCGCCGTAGCCGCGTTCGCCTGAGGCTTCGGCCGCCAGGCCGGCCTCCTCCAATCGACCCCCTTCACCTTCAGCCGACCCAGCGCCGGCCCTCCGCACAACACCGCGGGGCCGGCGCTTGAACGCGTGGCAGATGTCTGGCAGTCTGTGAGAGCGCTCTCATCAGTGTGATGGTGGAGCACTCGCCGACCGGAACATCTGCCGGAGTGAATCCAATGGAGGATCGCATGCCCCTCGAGACCATCATTCAGCCCATCGACCGGGGCGAGATCCCGTTCGACCCCGCAGAGGGCACTGACCCCGCGGAGGGCACCGTCCGGGGCGGACCGGTCGACCTGGACGGACGCCGGTTCTACCGGATCCAGGCCTACGACCAGATGCCGCCGTTCTTCATGACCCTCGTCAGCGCGAGCGACGTCTGGCTCTTCATCTCGAGCACGGGCGGCCTGACGGCAGGACGGGTCGACGCCGATCGGGCCTTGTTCCCGTACTACACCGACGACAAGATCACCGAGAGCGGCGGCCGAACCGGCGGGTTCAGCGTGCTGCTCGTTCGACGCCCCGACGGGACCAGGATTCACTGGCAGCCGTTCGCGGAGGTGCGTCCCGGCGATCAGGCCGTGCAGCGCACGCTGTACAAGGACGCCCTCGGCACGACCCTGGTCTTCGAGGAGACCCGCCCGGATCTCGGCCTGCGCCTCCGCGTGACCTGGCAGACGAGTGCCCGCTTCGGCGTCGTGCGCAGCTGCGCCCTGACCTCGCTCACCGACCAGCAGCTCACCGGCGAGCAGCTCGGCGAAACGCTCGACGTCGACCTCCTCGACGGCCTGGTCAACATCCTTCCCGCCGGCGCCCACAAGAAGACGCAGAACGAGCTGAGCGTGCTGCTCGACGCCTACAAGCGGGCCGAACTCGACTCTTCGACGGGCCTCGGGCTGCTGACGCTGAACGCGACGCTCTCCGATCTCGCCGAACCCAGCGAGTCGCTGCAGGCCAACGTGGTCTGGCAGGTCGGGCTGGGCAACGCCGAGCACCTGCTCTCGATCAGCCAGGTGGCCGCCTTCGCCCGGGGCCGGGGCATCACCGCCGAGACGGATGTCCGCGGCCGGCGCGGCGCCTACCTCGTGCACGCGCGGATCACGCTGCCCCCCGGAAGCACGCAGCGCTGGCAGATCGTCGCCGACGTCAACCAGGACGCGGCCGATGTCGTCGCCCTGCGCGAGAAGCTGCGCGATCCCGCCGGGCTCGCCGAGGAGCTCGCGGCCGACATCGCCGGCACCCGGTCCGACCTGGAGACGATCCTCGCGGCCACCGACGCCGCCCAGCACAGCGGCGACGAGCTCGCGACCATCCACCACACCGCCAACGTGCTTTTCAACACGATGCGCGGCGGCGTTCCGGCCGAGGGCTACACGGTGGAGTCGAGCGACGTGCGGGCGTTCATTGTTCAGCGGAGTCAGCCGACCGCCCAGCGCTGCGCCGGCGTGCTGGCGGCGCTGCCCGAGCGGCTGCGCGCCGACGAACTCATCGCCATCGCCCAGGAGCACGGCGACGGAGACCTGTGGCGCCTCACCACGGAATACCTGCCGCTCACGTTCAGCCGCCGGCACGGCGATCCGAGCCGGCCGTGGAATCAGTTCCGGATCGTTCTGAAAGACGAGAGCGGCATCCGTCGCCTGGAATACCAGGGCAACTGGCGGGACATCTTCCAGAACTGGGAGGCGCTGGCCTGGTCATTCCCCGAATACGTCGAGTCGATGGTCACGATCTTCCTTGACGCCACGACCGCCGACGGCTACAACCCGTACCGGATCTCCCGCGAGGGCATCGACTGGGAGGTTCCCGAGCCCGAGGACCCGTGGGCCAACATCGGCTACTGGAGCGATCACCAGATCATCTACCTGCTCAAACTGCTCGAGACCTCCCGCCGCTTCCATCCGGGGCGCCTCGACGCCCTGATCAACCGGGCGGACTTCACCCACGCCGATGTGCCGTACCGGATCGCCGCCTATGCGGACATCCTCACGGACCCGTACAACACGATCACCTTCGACGACGAGCGGCAGCGCGCGATCAGCCGGCGGGTCGCCGCGGAGGGCTCGGACGGTCGGCTCGTGCACGGCGCCGACGGCGACCTCGTGCGGGTGACGCTGGCCGAGAAGGTGCTCCTGCTCCTGCTGGCCAAGCTCGTCAACCTGGTGCCGGACGGCGGCATCTGGATGACGACCCAGCGTCCGGAATGGAACGACGCCAACAACGCGCTCGTCGGCCGCGGCCTGTCGGTGGTCACCCTCGCCTACCTGCGCCGCTACCTCGTCTTCGTTCAGGACCTCCTGACGGTCGACGTCGAGCTCTCGAGCGAGCTCGCCGGACTGCTCACCGCGGTGCGCGACGTGCTCTGCGAGCATGCGGATGCCCTCGCCGACGGGTTCGATTCCACTCGCCGCCGGACCGTGATGGACGGTCTGGGCGAGGCAGGGACCGCCTATCGTGAGCGGGTCTACGCCGGGTTCGGCGGAGCTCGCATGACGGTCGCCGCGGGAGACGTGGCCGAACTGCTCGATCTGGCTCGGCGCTTCGTCGAGTCCGGCCTGCACGCCAACCGGCGGGACGACGGGCTCGTGCACTCGTACAACGTGCTGGAGCTCGGGACCGATGGGGCCGACGTGCGGCGGCTCGCGGAGATGCTGGAGGGCCAGGTCGCCATCCTCTCCTCCGGCCTGCTCGGCCCGGAGGAATCGCTGGTCCTGCTCGGCGCCCTGCGCACGAGCCGGCTGTACCGCGCCGACCAGCACAGCTACATCCTCTATCCCGACAAGGACCTTTCGTCCTTCCTCGCACGCAACACCTTCAGCGCCGAGCGGGCCGCCGACTGCCCCCTCACCCTGCGCCTCACCGCGGCCGGCGACCGCAGCATCGTCGTGCGGGACGTCCAGGGCGACCTGCACTTCGCCGCCCACATCCGAAACGCCCGGGGCGTGTCGGAGGAGCTCGACCGGCTCAGCGCCGACCCGGCCCTGCAGGGCGCCGTGGAACAGGACCGGGCCAAACTGCTCACCATCTTCGAGGAAGTCTTCCGGCATGCGGAATTCACCGGGCGCTCCGGCTCGTTCTTCGCCTACGAGGGCCTCGGCAGCATCTACTGGCACATGGTCGCGAAGCTGCTGCTCGCGGTGCAGGAGACACTCGACCGGGCCGTCGCAGAGCAGGCGGATGAGGCCGCGATCCAGGGTCTGATCGCGGCGTACGAGGATGTGCGTGCCGGCATCGGCTACCGCAAGGATCCGCTCACCTACGGCGCATTCCCCACCGATCCCTACTCGCACACGCCCGCCGGCCAGGGCGCCCGGCAGCCGGGGATGACCGGGCAGGTCAAGGAGGAGGTGCTCACCCGCCTGGGCGAGCTCGGCCTGCGGGTCGAAGACGGTCGCATCCGTTTGCGGCCCACCCTGCTGCGGGCCGGCGAGTGGACCACGGCTCCCGGCACGTTCGCCTACCGGGATGTCTTCGGTGAACAGCACAGCGTCGCGCTGCCCGCGGACACGCTCGCGTTCACGTTCTGCCAGGTCCCGGTGGTGTTCCACCGCGGCGGCCCGCTCGAGGTGGTTGCGCACCTCGCCGGCGGCAGCCAGGTGCCCGGCCCGGGCGGCGCGCTCGACCCCGAAGTGAGCGCGAGCGTCTTCCGCCGCGACGGCCGGGTGCGCTCCCTCACGGTGACGGTGCCCGACTGAGAGCGCTCTCTTGACAAACCAGCGATGCGCACACTAGCGTAAGCATCACAACGTGAGAGCGCTCTCACAGCACTGCTGAGAGCGGCCTCGCATCCACCCATCAGCACGCACACAAGGGAGTGACCGTGAAGCGTTTCCCGCGCACCACACTTGCAGTAACAGTCGCCGGAGCAGCATCCTTTGCACTGGTTCTATCCGGTTGCTCGGCGGACGCCGGCACCGGGCAGTCGACCGACGAGAACGTCAAACTGACCGTCGCGACGTTCAACGAATTCGGCTATGACGACCTGTTCGCCGAGTATGAGAAGGCCAACCCGAACGTCACCATCACGCACAAGAAGGCCGCCACCTCCAACGAGGCCCGCGACAACCTCACGACCCGTCTCGCCGCAGGCAGCGGCCTGAGCGACGTCGAGGCCATCGAGGTCGACTGGCTGCCCGAGCTACTCCAGTACTCCGACCAGTTCATCGACCTCGCCTCTGACGACGTCGACTCGCGGTGGCTCGACTGGAAGACCGAGGCCGCGACGGATGCCGACGGCCGCCTGATCGCCTACGGCACCGACATCGGGCCGGAAGCCGTCTGCTACCGGTCCGACCTGTTCGCCGCCGCCGGCCTGCCGACCGACCGCGCCAAGGTCGCCGCACTCCTCGGCACCAGCTGGGAGAGCTACTACGCAGCCGGCGACACGTTCGCTGCTGCCGGCACGAACGTGCCGTGGTTCGACTCGGCCGGAGCCACCTGGCAGGGGGTCGTCAACCAGATCCCCAACGCCTATGAAGAAGAAGACGGCACCATCATCGCCACCGAGAACCCGGAGGTGAAGGAGGCCTACACGAGCGTGCTCGAGGCCAGCAGCACGCTGTCCGCGCACCTCGGACAGTGGAGCGACGACTGGACCGCCAGCTTCCAGAACGACGGCTTCGCCACGATGCTCTGCCCGGGCTGGATGCTCGGCGTGATCTCCGGCAACGCTGAAGGCGTCGCCGGCTGGGACATCGCCGACACGTTCCCCGGCGGCGGCGGCAACTGGGGCGGTTCGTACCTGACCGTTCCCGAGCAGTCCAAGAACCAGGTCGAGGCCCAGAAGCTCGCCTCCTGGCTGACCGCCCCGGAGCAGCAGCTCAAGGCGTTCGCGTCCAAGGGCACCTTCCCGAGCCAGGTCGAAGCCCTCGAGAGCGACGAGCTCCTCGGCGCCACGAACGAGTTTTTCAACAACGCGCCGACCGGTGAGATCCTCGCCAACCGCGCCGCGGCCGTCGACGTCACCCCGTTCAAGGGTGAGTTCTACTTCGCGATCAACGACGCCATGCAGCAGGCGCTCACCCGCGTCGAAGACGGCACGATGACGCCCGACGAGTCGTGGGCTCAGTGGGTCACCGACGTCGAGTCGCTCGGCTAACCAGCACCACCCCGCCGGTCGGGCCGGTCGAGACCACCCGGTCTCGACCGGCCCCCGGTCTCGACAGGCTCGACCACCGGACAAGCTCAACCACCGAAGGACTGTTCATGACTACCGCCGCCGCCGTCGAGGTGAATGCCCGCAGCATCCGCCGCATCGCCCTCAGTCACAAACTGAGCCGCTGGGATGTGCGCTTCTCGCCCTACCTCTACATCTCCCCCTTCTTCCTCGTCTTCGCCGTCATGGGTCTCTTCCCGCTGCTGTACACGGCGTGGGTGTCGGTGCACGACTGGAACCTGATCGGCGGCCAGGGCGACTTCGTCGGCCTGGAGAACTTCGTCACGGTTCTGACCCAGGGGTACTTTTGGAATTCCTTGCGCAACACGTTCAGCATCTTCCTGCTCTCGAGCATCCCCCAGATCATCGTCGCGCTCGGCATCGCCGCCGTGCTCGACTTCAACCTGCGCGGCAAGACCTTCTGGCGCATGGGCGTGCTCCTCCCCTACGTCGTGGCCCCGGTCGCTGTCGCGCTGATCTTCAACGACCTCTTCGGTGACAAGTTCGGCCTCATCAACAGCGCGATCATGAGCATGGGCCTCGAGCCCGTTCGCTGGCACGTCGACGTGATCCCCAGCCACCTCGCCATCGCCACAATGGTGAACTTCCGCTGGACCGGCTACAACGCCCTCATCTTCCTGGCCGCCATGCAGGCCGTGCCGCGCGACTACTACGAGGCCGCCATCATCGACGGCGCCAACCGCTGGCGCACCTTCCGGTCGATCACCCTGCCGCTGCTGCGACCGATTGTCATCTTCGTCATCCTGACCTCGACGATCGGCGGCCTGCAGATCTTCGATGAGGCGCGCATGTTCGACAACGTCGGCCAGGGCGGGGCCAGTCGCCAGTGGCAGACGCTCACCCTGTACATCTATGAACTCGGCTGGAGCCAGCGCAACTTTGGCCGGGCCTCCGCCGTGGCCTGGCTGCTCTTCCTGATCATCATCCTCATCGCCGTGATCAACTTCCTCATCACCCGGCGCATCGCGGGCACCGCCGAACGCAAGCTGCGCGTCCGCGCGAAAGGCATCTCATGAGCAGGACCATCATCGGCGGCCACGACCGTCGACCCTCCCTCTGGGTCTACGGCATCCTGATCGCGGTTCTCCTGGGCTCGGCCTTCCCGATCTGGTGGTCGTTCCTGATCGGCAGCCAGGACGCCTCCGCGCTTAACCAGAACGGCATGATGTGGATCCCGGGCGGCAACTTCCTCGCCAACGCGGCCACCGTCATCGACAGCATCCCGTTCTGGACGGCCCTCGGCAACAGCATCATCGTGTCGTCCGTGGTGTCGCTCAGCGTCGTGATGTTCTCGACGCTCGCCGGCTATGCCTTCGCCAAGCTGAAGTTCCGCGGCCGGGAAGGCATGCTCATCTTCGTGATCGCGACCATGGCCGTGCCGACTCAGCTCGGCATCGTGCCGCTGTTCATCGTCATGTCGAGGCTCGGCTGGACCGGCAGCCTCTGGGCCGTCATCGCACCCGCCATGGTGACCGCATTCGGCGTGTTCTGGATGACCCAGTACCTGCGCGACGCGCTGCCCGACGAGCTGATCGAGGCGGTGCGCATGGACGGAGCGTCGATGATCCGCAGCTTCTGGCACATCGGCCTCCCGGCCGCCCGGCCGGCCGCCGCGATGCTCGCCCTGTTCACGTTCATCGGCACCTGGACCAACTTCTTCTGGCCGTTCATCGTGCTCGGCCCGGGCAACCCAACCCTCCCCGTGGCGCTGCAACAGCTGCAGGCAGCCTTCTACGTCGACTACTCGCTGGTGCTCGCCGGCGTCGTACTCTCGATCATCCCGCTGATCCTGGTGTTCATCTTCCTGGGCAAGCAGCTGGTGGCCGGCATCATGCAGGGTGCGGTCAAGGGATGACCTCGTTCGGAACACGCGGAACAATCACCGAGAATATGGGTATGACCTCACACGCACGTTCCTTCCCGCCCGAGTTCCTCTTCGGGGCGGCGACGGCCGCCTACCAGATCGAGGGCGCCGCCCACGAGGACGGCCGCACGGATTCCATCTGGGACACGTTCAGCCGCGTGCCGGGTGCTGTCCTCAACGCCGACAACGGTGACGTCGCCTGCGACCACTACCACCGCTACCGGGACGACGTCGCCCTGATGAAGGACCTGGGGCTGCAGACCTACCGCTTCTCCACGTCCTGGGCCCGGGTGCGTCCCGACGGCGGGCCGGTCAACCCGAAGGGCGTGGACTTCTACTCCCGCCTGGTCGACGAGCTCCTCGGCGCCGGCATCAAGCCGTGGCTGACCCTCTACCACTGGGACCTGCCGCAGGCCCTCGAGGAGAAGGGCGGCTGGACCAACCGCGACACCGCCGCACGCTTCCGGGACTACGCCCTCTCCATGCACGACGCCCTCGGCGACCGCGTGGGCGTGTGGACCACTCTCAACGAGCCGTGGTGCTCCTCCTTCCTCAGCTACACCGGTGGCGCCCACGCGCCCGGGCGGCAGAGCCCCCGGGACGGCCTGGCCGCCGCACACCACCTGCTCCTGGGGCACGGCCTCGCCATCGAGGCGCTCCGTGAACGCGACCCGAAGCTCGAGCTCGGAATCACGCTCAACCTCACCGTCGCCAAGCCGGTCGATCCCACGCATGCCGGCGACGTGGACGCCGCGCGCCGCATCGACGGGCAGTTCAACCGGGTCTTCCTCGATCCGATCTTCCGCGGCTCCTACCCGGAGGATGTGCTCCAGGACGTCGCCGAATTCGGGCTGACCGATTTCATCCACGAGGGAGACCTGGCCCAGATCAACCAGCCGATCGACAGCCTCGGCGTGAACTATTACCACGGCGACCTGGTCAGCGATCGCCCGCCCGAGCATCCGCTGCTCGCCCAGGCTCCGACCGACCGCCCCACCCGGTCGCCGTACCCCGCGGCCGACGGCGTCTACGACCACCCGCAGGGGCTGCCGCTGACCGCCATGGAGTGGGAGGTGCAGCCCGACGGGCTGCGCGAACTGCTCGTTCGCGTGAACACCGACTACGCCGCCCCGACCGGCACGAGCCTCTACGTCACCGAGAACGGCGCGGCGTTCGACGACGTCGTCGCCGCGGACGGCAGTGTTCCGGATGCCCGGCGCACCGAATTCCTAACCGACCACCTGGGCGCCATCCTCGATGCGATCGATGAGGGCGTCTGCGTCTTGGGCTACTTCTACTGGTCGCTGATGGACAACTACGAGTGGGCCTGGGGCTACGAGAAGCGCTTCGGCATCGTGCGGGTCGACTACGAGACCCAGGAGCGCACCGTCAAGGACAGCGGCCGAGCTTACGCCGAGATCATCCTCAACCGCGCCCTCTCCTGATCCGCATCGGCGACGGACACGGGCAACTTAGAATGACGTCATGACAACCAGTGTGCGCCAGGCCCGCCCCTCGCAGCCCACCCTGGAAATGGTGGCCGAGGTGGCCGGGGTCTCCCGGGCCACCGTGAGCCGGGTCGTGAACGGGTCCACGAAGGTCAGCCCCGAGATCGTCTCCTCGGTGACGAAGGCCATCAACCAGCTCAACTATGTTCCGAACCGGGCTGCCCGCTCGCTCGCGAGCCGGCAGACCGAGGCCGTGGCCCTGGTCGTGCCCGAGGACATGACCCGGTTCTTCGGTGACCCCTACTTCGCCGCGGTCGTGCAGGGCATCACCCGCCGACTCGACCAGAGTGACTACACGCTCAACCTGCTCGTCGCCTCGAGCGACCCTCGGCACAAGACCCTGCGCTACCTGCGCTCGGGCAACGTCGACGGCGCGCTGATCATCTCGCACCACACCGGTGACGATTTCGTGGCCGAACTCGAGACCACGATGCCGGTGGTCTTCGGCGGCCGGCCGCCGAACGCGGACAACCTCGACGCCTTCTTCGTCGACGTCGACAACGCAGCGGGAGCCGAGACGGGCACCCAGCGCTTGATCGACATCGGTCGCCGCCGCATCGGTACGATCGCCGGAGCGGTGGACATGCCGGCCGGCATCGACCGCCTCACCGGGTTCGAGCGCACGCTGGAGCGGGCCGGGCTGCCCACGGATGCCGTCGAGCTCGCCGACTTCACGGCCGCCGGCGCAGCGGCGGCCACCCGCCGGCTGCTGGAGCGTTGCCCCGACATCGACGGCCTCTTCGTGGCGAGCGACCTGATGGCCACCGGGGCGGTGGATGTGCTGCGCGAGCTCGGCCGCTCTGTGCCCGGCGACGTGGCCATCGTCGGGTTCGACGACAGCCCGGCCGCGACGAGCGGCCCGGTGCCGCTGACCACGGTGAGCCAGCCCTCCGAGGAAATGGGCTACGCGATGGCGGACATTCTGCTGCGCCGGCTCGCCGCCGACGAGAGCATGCCGCACCGCACCCTCATGCCGACCCGTTTGGTGCTACGCGAGTCGGCGTGACACGCGCGGCTTCCCCGGTGCGGGTGCTGCGCCGTTGCGCGCGTGGCGCGCCGGCAGCGTAGCGGCGCAGCACCCGCGCACCGGCAATACCGGCGGGACGGGCAGGACGGGCAGGACGGTCAAGCCAGCTGAGGCATGACCTCGCGGGCGATGAAGTCCAAGTGATCGAGGTCGGACAGGTCCATGATCTGCAGGTAGACGCACTCGACCCCGTCGTGGGCGAGGGCGCCGAGGCGGTCCACGACCTCGGACGCCGTGCCGGCCACGCCGTGCGCCCGCAGCTCGGCCGGTTCCCGGCCCACGGCCGCGGCCCGGCGAATGAAGTCGGCCTCGTCCGCGCCCGCGACGGCGATCAGCGCCGCCGAGTACACCAGCTCACGGGGATCGCGACCGATGGCCTCACAGGCAGCGCGCACGCCGGAGAACTTGACCGGGACATCCGCGAAGTCCGGGAACGGCAGGTTGAACTCGGTGGCGAAGCGGGCAGCCAGGGCCGGGGTACGCCTGGCGCCGCCACCGCCCACGATCACCGGGATGCGGGCCTGCACGGGCTTGGGCAGGGCGGGCGAGTCGACGAGCGTGTAGTGCTCGCCGGCAAAGCTGTAGCGGTCGCCGACCGGGGTCTTCCAGAGCCCGGTCACGATCTCCAGCTGCTCCTCGAGCATGCCGAACCGCCTGGCCGGGAACGGGATGCCGTAGGCCAGGTGTTCCTGCTCGAACCAGCCGGTGCCGAGGCCGAGCTCGACCCGCCCGCCCGACATCTGGTCGACCTGCGCCACCTGGATCGCGAGGATCCCCGGCGGACGGTAGGTCACCGACGAGACCAAAGTGCCCAGGCGGATGCGCCGGGTCTCCCGGGCGAGGCCCGCCAGGGTGGTCCAGGCATCCGTCGGCCCCGGCAGCACGGAAGCCGTGTCTCCCATCGCGAGGTAGTGGTCGGAGCGGAAGAACGCGTCGAAGCCGAGCGTCTCCGTGGCCTGGGCCACGGCGAGGATGTCGTCGTAGGAGGCACCCTGCTGCGGTTCGGTGAAAATGCGAAGTCTCATGCTCCCAATCTTGCCTCGGGCCGGTCGGCGCCGAAATCGAACAGCGCCGGCTGGGCCGGCTCCGGCACGGCCGGTTCGGGCACGGCCGGCTCCGGCACGGCCGGTTCGAATCCGCCGGGCAGGAACTCCACCGCGGGCAGCAGTGCGAAGCGCGTGCGCATGACCTGGATCGACTCGGGGTTCTGGTCCACCAGCACGAAGCGGCGGCCGAGGGCCGCGGCAACCGCGCCCGTCGTGCCGCTGCCGGCGAAGAAGTCGAGCACCCAGTCCCCCTCGCGGCTGGACGCCTGGATCATGCGGCGCAGGATGCCGACGGGCTTCTGGGTGGGATACCCGGTCTTCTCCTTGCCGGTGGGCGACACGATCGTGTGCCACCAGACATCCGTCGGCAGCTTGCCCTTCGCGACCTTCTCGGGGGTGACCAGACCGGGCGCCATATAGGGCTCGCGGTCGACCGTGGTCGAGTCGAAGTAGTATCGGGCCGGGTTCTTCACGTAGACCAGGATCGTGTCGTGCTTGGTCGGCCAGCGGTTCTTCGACTTCGCGCCGTAATCGTAGGCCCAGATCAGCTCGTTCAGGAAGCAGTCCCGGCCGAAGAGGGCGTCGAGCAACACCTTGGCGTAGTGCGCCTCGCGATAGTCGAGGTGCAGGTAGAGGGTGCCGTCATCGGCCAGGAGGCGCCAGGCCTCGATCAGGCGCGGCTCGAGGAAGGCCCAGTAGTCCTCGAACTGGTCGTCGTAGCCGAGCAGGTCACCCTTGATCCGCTCGTACCGCTGGCCCTTGAAACCGGTGATGATGCCCGCGGCGTCCGCACCCAGGGCGACGGATGCCGGGCTCGCCGGTGCGCGCACCGACGTCGTGGTCTGCCGGTTCTGCTTGCGCCCCGTGTTGAACGGCGGGTCCAGGTAGATCAGCGTGAAGGCCGCGTCGGGCAGCTGCGGCAGAACCTCGAGGTTGTTGGCGTGGACGACACGGCTGGGGGAGGAGGGAGACCACGCGATCGGCATTCCTACATTGTGTCAGGGAGCCTACGCTGAGGGGATGACACCAGATGCAGCATCCCCGGAAACGACCGGGGAATCCGACTCGGTCGTATTCCGTCACGAACCGGCCCTGGCCCGGTACACGCTCGAGTTCGCCGGCACCACGGTGGGCTTCGCCGACTACGAGGTCGCCGGCCAGGACGTGGTGTTCACCCACGTCGAGGTGGACCCGACGCACCGGGGCGAGGGGCTGGCGGGCATCCTCGTCGAGCAGGCGCTCGACGATGTGCGCACCCGCACCACCCTCACGGTCGTGCCGGTGTGCCCCTACGTCGTGCGCTGGATCGACCTGCACGCCGAGTACCAGGACCTGCTCACGCGCGGACGGTAGCCCGCATACCGACGGCCCCGTGGCCTAGGGAACCCGCCCGATCCACTCCTCGGTGCCGAACTTGGTCTCGACCAGCTCGGTCGCCCTGGCATATTCCGCCTCGGTGATCTCTCCGGCGACGGCGCCATAGAGCCCTGTGAAGGTCGCCTTCATCCGGTCGATGATCGCATCCCGGCTGAGGCCGGTCTGGCTGCGGAGCGGGTCGACGCGCTTCGCGGCGCTCGTGATGCCCTTGTCGCTGAGTTTTTCCCGGCCGATGCGGAGCACCTGCACCATCTTGTCGCCGTCCATGTCGTAGCTCATGGTGACGTGGTGCAGCACGGCGCCGCTGCCGAGACGTTTCTGCGCGGCCCCGCCGATCTTGCCCTTGGGGCTCGTGATGTCGTTCAACGGCTGGTAGTACGCGTCGATGCCGAGGGATTTGAGCGCCGTGAGCACCCACTCGTCGAGGAATGCATAGGAGTCGGCAAACGTCATGCCCTGAACGAGGTCGGTCGGTGCGTAGATCGAGTAGGTGATCACCGAGCCGGCTTCCATGAACATGGCGCCGCCGCCGCTGATCCGGCGCACGACGGTGAAGCCGTGCTTGGCGGCCTGGACCGGGTCGACCTCGTTCTTCAGGGACTGGAAGCTGCCGATGACGACGGCCGGCTCCGTCCACTCCCAGATCCGCAGCGTGGGGTTGCGGCGCCCCTCGCCGACCTCGATCGCGAGCACCTCGTCAAGCGCCATCTGCATGACGGGAGCGACAGCCTTGGTGTGGATCAGCTGCCACTCGTAGTCGCGCCAGCCGCTGGCCTGGGCGAGGGAGCGACGGATGGCCACCGCCACCGATTCGGGCGAGAACCCGAGCAGCGTGGCATGGGCCGGGAGCGCGGCGCGCACTGCGGCGGCGATGCTGACCGCGTCGCTGTCGGCGGACAGGCCGTTCACGGCCGCGTTGATGTCGCCAAGCGCACTGTCGGGCTCGAGGAAGAAATCACCGGCCAGCCGGAAGTCGACGATCGTGTTGTCAACGACATCGAGATCGACGACGACGAGCTTGCCGCCTGGAACCTTATATTCACCGTGCATGACGCCAGCCTAATCGGCGCGCACGGCAAAACGTTTGGCCAGCCACCCGATCAGGTCGTCGAAGACATCCTCACGGTTCGTCTCGTTGAACACCTCGTGGCGGGCACCGGGATAGATGATGATCCGGATGTCCCGAAGTCCCGACCGCCCGGAATAGGCCCGAACCAGCCTGCGAGCGCTGCGCTCCCCGCCCACGATGTCGTCACCGCCGACCAGGATGAGCAGCGGCAGGCCCGGCGGCAGGTCGCGGCCCGGCCTGCCGAAGAGGCGCGCCGCCTCCCGCAGCCCGAACAGCTTGGCCAGCGGGGTCGTGGTCGTGAGCGGGTCGGCGATGAAAGCACGGGCCACCTCTGGATCGCGGCTCAGCCACTCCACCCCGGTGTCGCCGAGGTGCTTGTGACGGCGGTTGAGGTCGCCGCTGTCCAGGTAGCCGGGCATCCGGTAGGCCGTGCCGCTGAGCACGACCGCATCGTAGTCGGAGGCGTGCGCGTTGACGATCATCTGCACCATGAAGGACCCCCAGCTGTGGCCGAGCAGCACGAGCGGCAGGTCAGGGTGAGTGGCGCGGATGATCCCACTCAGCTGGCGTACGCCGGCCACCGCCGCGCGCAGTCCGCCGGGGCCGAGGCGGCCGAGGCGGGACAGGTCGCCGTCGTACTGGTGCACTCCGGTCTGGCCGTGGCCGCGGTGGTCGTCGGCGTAGACCGTGTAGCCGGCCGTGTTCAGTCGGGTGGCGAGCTCCGCATACCGCTGCGCATGCTCACCGACCCCGTGAGCGACCTGCACGATGGCCCGCGGGCGATCGACCGGCCAGGTGAAATACGTGATCGAGACGCCAAAGTCATCCGTGTAGGTAGGCACGATGCCAGTCTGGCAGGACTCGCCCCGCGCGTCTCTGGATTCCGGTTGTTTGCCGTCGATCCTGAACTAGGCTGCGTGCAGGGAATACTTAGCAAGGCTAAGTGGTTAGGGTGGGTAGCTATGGAATCTTCACCGACATCTCACGTGCTTGCGCCGGAGGTCTCTCCTGGTCGACGTGCGACGGTAGCCGAGTTGAGTCATGATTTCCGGCTGGCCAACGGCCGGCTGGCCCGCCGCCTGCGGCAGGAGAAGGCCGACAATGAGCTCAGCTCGAGCCAGTTCTCGGCACTCGGCACCCTGTTTTTCCATGGCCCGTTCACCCTCCGCGAGCTCAGCGAACGCGAGCGGGTCACCCCACCGTCGATGAACCGCACGGTCAACGCGCTGGTCGACGCTGGCCTCGTGAACCGGGCCGGCTCTGCCGACGACGGCCGCAAGGTGGTGCTCACGGTGACCGACCAGGGGCGCACCCTGATGCGGGAGACGCGCAAACGCCGGGATGCCTGGCTCGCCCAGCGCATCGTCACGCTCAGCTCCGACCAGCGCCGGATCCTCACCGAGGCCGTCGACATCATGAAGGAACTCGCCAACAGTTGAACAACATGTTCCGCTCCCTGAGCATCCCGAACTATCGAATCTGGTTCGCGGGGGCCCTCGTGTCGAACATCGGAACCTGGATGCAGCGCACGGCCCAGGACTGGATCGTGCTGACCGAACTGACCGATTACAACGCCACCGCGGTGGGCATCGTGATGGCTTTGCAATTCGGGCCCCAGCTCGTGCTGATGCCCTGGTCCGGCCTCATCGCGGACCGGTTCAACCGGCGCAGACTGCTCATCCTGACGCAGACCCTGATGGGCCTGCTCGCCCTCGGCCTCGGTGTGATCACCGTCACCGGCGTCGCGGAGCTGTGGCACGTCTACCTCTTCGCCCTGGGCCTCGGGATCGTCGCGGCGATCGACGCCCCCGCCCGCCAGACCTTCGTGTCGGAGCTGGTCTCCGACAACGACCTCCCGAACGCCGTGGCCCTCAACTCCGCATCGTTCAACGGTGCCCGGCTGATCGGACCGGCCGCCGCGGGGCTGCTCACGGTCGCCGTCGGCGCCGGCTGGGTCTTCATGATCAACTCGGCGACGTTCGCGGCGACGGTGCTCGCGATGACTCTTCTGCGCACCGTTCAGCTGAGGCCGCAGCCGCGGGCCTCCCGCGAGCGGGGACAGCTGACGGCCGGCTTCCGGTACGTGTCCCGCCGGCCCGACATCATCGTCGTGCTGATCACCGTCTTCCTGGTGGGCACCTTCGGCTTCAACTTCGCGATCTTCACGGCGACGATGGCCACGGTCGAGTTCGGCATGGGTGCCAGCGAGTTCGGGCTGCTCAGTTCGATCATGGCCGTCGGCTCCGTCGCGGGCGCGCTGATGGCCGCCCGTCGCGGCCGGCCGCGGCTGCGTCTGGTCATCGTCGGATCCTTCGCGTTCGGCCTGTCCTGCGCCGTGGCCGCGGTGATGCCCAACTACCTGACCTTCGCGATCTCCCTGACCTTCGTCGGCCTGTCCTCGCTGACCCTGATGACCACCGCGAACGCCTACGTGCAGACCACGACGCGGCCGGCCATGCGCGGCCGGGTGATGGCGCTCTACATGGCGATCTTCGCCGGCGGCACGCCACTCGGGGCACCCCTGGTGGGTTGGGTAGCCGACCAGTTCGGCCCGCGCTGGGCACTCGGCGTGGCCGCGCTCTCGGGCCTCCTCGCGGCCGGGGCGGTGCTCTTCTGGATGGTGCGCTACCGCAGCCTGCGGGTACGGATCCGCCGGGGCGTGACCCCACGAGTGCGGGTGCACCACGACGGAGACGGCCGCACCGCCGAGACCGCCACCCGCGAAATCGCGATCGTCGAGGCCACGGCGACGCGCTAACGGAGTGAGACCTGACGAGCCTGGCGGCAGTTCTCCCCGAACGAATTCGACGGAGATTCTGCCCAAATCGTTGCCATAAGGCCCGAAAAGGCAGGTTTCGCTCAGATTCTCCGTCGAATTGGTTCAACACCGGACACCGCGCCCCCCTGTGCTGCACAGAGTCCGCGCAGCGCAGCCAGCTCCGAGTTCGTGGGGCGCAGCACAGCACATCGCTTGGCACCCACTCGGCTGACGGATGCCGGTCAGCGCACGCCGTTCATCAGCCGCAGGATCGGTCGGGCGATCAGTGCGAGCAACAGCCCGAGCGCGATCGCGACCCCGCCGATCACGCTGAAGTAGACCGTCTCCGACACCGAGGTGTACCACTCGGCGAGCCAGCCGGACACCGCGGTGCCCAGGGCGATCGAGAGGAAGAACAGCGCGACCATCTGGGTCTTGAAGGGTTCCGGGGCGAGCCGCGTCGTGACGGCCAGGCCGACCGGCCCGATCAGGAGCTCCGCCACGGTGAGCACGAACAGGATCGCGATCATCGCGACCAGTGGCGTCGAATTCGGGCCGCCGTCGACGAACGGGAGGAACAGCAGGAACGCGGAACCCATCAGCGCGGTGCCGAACGCGAACTTCACCGGGGTGGACGGCTGGCGGGAACCCCAGCGCGTCCACAGCGCGGCGAAGGCACCCGAGAGCAGGATGATGAAGACCGGGTTGAACGACTGCACCCACGAGACCGGCAGCTCCCAGCCGAACACGTCGCGGTTGAGCCGTTCGTCGGTGTAGATGGTCACCACCGTGAACTGCTGCTGGGAGAGGGACCAGAACGCGGCACTGGCCACGAACAGCGGCATGAACGCGTAGACGCGTCTGCGCTCGAGGGCGGTGATCTGACGGTTGCGCAGGATGACCACGAAGTAGCAGACCGTGGCGATCAGAGTCAGCGCGATAACAATGGTGACCAGGCCGGATGCCGTGATCACACCGAGCAGGACCAGCACCACGATCACGGCGGCCGTTGCGATCGCGGCCCAGAGGTAGCTGGCGTGGCGCGACGCCGGCAGCGGGTTCGGCACCTCGTGCACGATGGCCGGCAGGCGCTTGCGGCCGAAGGAGTACTGCACCAGGCCGATCGCCATCCCCACGGCGGCGAGCCCGAACCCGTAGTGAAAGCCGAGGGTCGTCTGCAGCAGGCCGGTCAGGACCGGCCCGAAGAAGGCACCCAGGTTGATGCCGAGGTAGAAGAGCGAGAAGCCCGCGTCGAGCCGAGGGTCGTCCTTGGCGTAGAGCGCGCCCACGACGCTGGTCGCATTGGCCTTGAGCCCGCCGCTGCCCAGCGCGATCAGGATGAGCCCGGTCGCCACGCCGCCGAGGCCCGGCAGGAGCGCGAGCGCCACATGCCCTACCGCGATCACGATGGCGCTGAAGAAGAGCACCCGCTCCGAGCCCACCAGGCGGTCGGCCACCCAGGCTCCCAGGATGGTCGACAGGTAAACGCCGCCGCCGTAGGCCCCCACGATGCCTGCCGCGGTGGCCTGCGGGATTCCGAGGCCGCCGTCGGCCGCGGAGTAGTACAAATAGAGCAGCAGGATGCCCTGCATCCCGTAGAACGAAAACCGCTCCCACATCTCGACGCCGAACACGTTGGCAAGGGCGCGAGGCTGTCCGAGGAAGCTTCGGTCGTCACGGGTGGGGGATTGTTCAACAACCGAGCTCATTGCTTGACCTTACCGTGTGCCCCCAGACCTGGGGGCATCGGCCGGGTCGCGGCATCCGGCCCGGTGGCGCGGTACGATTTTGCCCGTACCGTTACGACGACCGGGAAGGGGCATCGTGGACACCTACTCGCTCGTTTCCCTTCTCAGCGAGGTGCTGACCCTGGTCGGCCTGGCCGTCGGCGGGGCACTCTTCGCGGCCGGTCTCGTCGCGCGCGGCGTGACGGGTCGCTGGGTGCTGACGGATGGCGTCATCGCGTCCTCCCGGGCCGGAACGGTCATCCGCTGGTTCGACCGTGACGGCGAGGTGCACGAGTGCCCGGCGAACACACACGAGACGCACGGGCTCGCGCCCGGCGACGACGTGCCGGTCTGGTTCAGCCTCCGCACCCCCTCCCGGTGCCGCACCCACACCCCGGAGGCCGAGGGTAGGGCGCTGCGCCTGACCGGCCTGATCCTGCTCGGCATCGGCGCCGCGTCCGGCGTGCTCGGCATCGTGCTGCTCTTCATCTGAGATCCTCTGCGTTCGCACGGAGCCCGCCGCCGTGACCAGGCCCGTTCATGTTGAGTACAGGCGACCTCTCCACCCCGGCCACCTCCGGTTCGTAGCGTGGAAAACCGGGGGCAGACTGCCGCCGGTTCACGCAACACCAGGGGGAACACGCAATGCGCACAATCCTGCTCTCGGTGGCCGCCGCCGCCATCCTCGCCGGGGCCGTCACCGGGACGTTCGGAGCCTCGCCGGCCCGGGCCGCTCCCTCCGATCCGGGCACGCCGGCCGCCACAACCGCCGATCCGCCAGGTGGTGGTGTGGCACGACGACGTGATGACGTCCAGCAAATGCGCCGACACCGCGCCCGCGTTCCCCGGCGACCCGGCCTTTCCCTATGCCGACGACCGGGTGCGCGACCTGAGCCTGGCCGAGATCCGCACCCTGGACTGCGGCTACCAGCAGTTGCCGGGTTTCCCTGAACAGGCGAACACCCCCGGTAGCCGGATCGCGACGCTGGGCGAGGTGTACCAGCTGGTGCGCGACTACGACGCCCGCAAAGTGCACCTCAATGTCGAAACCAAGGTGGAGGTCTCCGGTCCTGACGGAGCCGAGGAGATGGCGGCCCTCACCCGCGCCGTCGTCGGTGAGATCGAGGCTTCCGGCATGGCGGATCGGTCAGTCCTGCAGAGCTTCGACTGGGCGTCACTGAACCTCACCCGGCAAATCGCCCCGGACCTGACCCTGGGGGCCCTGTCGAGCGGGGATTCCTGGCTGGGCGTCGGGCAGCCCGGATCCAGCCCGAACCTGGGCGGCATCGACATCGACTCCTACAACGGCTCCCTGGCCCAAGCGGCTGCGGCCCTGGGCTATGACATTGTCTCCCCCGCTTTCGCATCGGTCACGCCCGCTATGATCGCCGACGCCCACGGCCTCGGCCTCCCGGTCGTCCCGTGGACGGTGAACGAGACCGCGGACTTGACCAGCCTGATGGAGGAGGGAGTGGACGGCATCATCACCGACTACCCCGACCGCCTCCGCACGGTCCTCGAGGAGCGCGGCCTGAAGGTGCCGGCGGCGTACACCCGGTGACGGATGCGCCCCGGGCGCTGGTGCGCACCGGGCGCGTCGTGTAGCGTGTGGTCAGACCACACCGTCCGACGCGTGATCCCCCGCCGGGCACACCGCATGCCACCCCAACGTCGAGGAGGACCCCGTGAGCATCGAACGCCGTGCCTGGGAAGTCGTGTTGCAGAGCATCGAGCGGGATCTCCTCAGTGGGCGACTACGCCCGGGTGACCATCTTCCGCCCGAGCGGGCCCTCGCCGCAGAGCTGGGCGTCGGACGGTCCAGCGTGCGTGAGGCCATCCGGGTGCTCGAAGTACTCGGGCTGCTTCGCACGTCCGCCGGGTCGGGGCCCACGGCGGGTGCGATCATCGTGGCCCTGCCCGGCGGCGGCATGTCGGCGCTGATGCGTCTGCAGGTGGCGGCGCAGGGGTTTCCCGTCGCTGACGTGGTCAAGACCCGGCTGGTCCTCGAGGCCTCGGTCGTGACCGAGCTGGCGGAGGCATCCGCCCAGGCCAGTTCCACCATGGACGCCAACGCCTCCCTGCACCCCGACCTGACGACGCCCGAGCTGCTGCTCTGCGCCATGGAGTCTCCCGCGCTGACCGAGGGGGAATTCCTGGCCCTCGACGCCGCGTTCCACCTGGCCCTGGCCACCGCATCGGGTAACCAGGTCGTGACCGCCACGATGGCGGGGCTGCGCAGTGCCATCGAGGGCTATGTGCGGGCGGGGGCGACCAGCCTCGCTTCCTGGCCCGACACCTCCGCCCGGCTCCGCGCCGAACACCGCGCGATCCTCGGCGCGATCGTGGCCGGCGATCCCCCGGCCGCCCGCAGGCTCGTACAGTCCCATATCGCGGGTTACTACGCGGAAACCCACCTCGCCAACCACCTGCCCGACCTCTTCGCCAACGACCACACGGATGCCAACGGGCACCCGGTGGCCCGATAGAAAGGACCCTTCGACCATGGTTCAACGACGCATCCCGAAGATCAAAGACCTTGCCCCGCTGATGCACTTCAAGACCCCCGAGCTGAACGCGAAGAAGCGCCGCCTCGAGGGCGCGCTCACCATCTACGACCTCCGCGACATCGCCAAGAAGCGCACCCCCAAGGCCGCGTTCGACTACACCGACGGCGCCGCCGAGGCCGAGCTGTCGCTGGGCCGTGCCCGCCAGGCCTTCGAGGACATCGAGTTCAACCCGTCGATCCTGCGGGACGTGTCGGCCGTGTCGACCGGCTGGGACGTGCTCGGCGCCCCGGTGGCCCAGCCCTTCGGCATCGCCCCGACCGGGTTCACCCGGATGATGCAGACCGAGGGTGAGATCGCGGGCGCCCACGTCGCGGCCCGGGCCGGCATCCCCTTCTCCCTGTCGACCATGGGCACCACGTCGATCGAGGACGTCAAGGCCGCGAACCCCCACGGGCGCAACTGGTTCCAGCTCTACATGTGGAAGGACCGCGACCGCTCGATGGCGCTCGTGGACCGGGCCGCGAAGGCCGGCTACGACACCCTGCTGGTGACTGTGGACGTGCCCGTGGCCGGCGCGCGCCTGCGCGACAAGCGCAACGGTTTCTCGATCCCGCCGGCCCTGACCGCCGGAACGGTCATCAACGCACTGCCGCGGCCGGAGTGGTGGATCAACTTCCTCACCACCGAACCGCTCGCCTTCGCCAGCCTCGACCGCTGGAGCGGCACAGTCGCCGACCTGCTCGACACGATGTTCGACCCCACCGTCACCTTCGAGGACCTGGCCTGGATCAAGGCGCAGTGGCCGGGCAAGATCGTCGTCAAGGGCGTACAGAGCCTGGCGGATGCGCGCACGCTCGCCGACCTCGGCGTGGACGGCATCATCCTCTCCAACCACGGCGGGCGCCAGCTCGACCGCGCCCCGATCCCGTTCCACCTGCTGCCGCACGTCGTGCGCGAGGTCGGTAACGAATACGAGGTGCACCTGGACACGGGCATCATGAGCGGCGCCGACATCGTCGCGTCCGTCGCCCTCGGCGCCCGCTTCACCCTGGTCGGCCGCGCCTACCTCTACGGCCTGATGGCCGGCGGCGAGGCCGGCGTCGACCGGGCCGTCCAGATCCTCTCCGAGCAGGTCTCCCGCACCATGCGACTGCTCGGCGTGAACAGCCTGGAGGAGCTCGAGCCGGGCCACGTCACCCAGCTCGCACGCCTCGGCCGCATCGCGCAGCCGGTGGCGGCATCCGGCGGCGTGTAGCGCCGTGGCCGCCCGGCCGGCCGAACCTCGGCGAGTGTCGCCGTTTGTGCCGAGCTGACCCGTTCCCGCGGGTCGACTCGGCACAGGCGGGACAACTCGGCGGCTCGGCTACGCGGCGGCGAGCTCCGCGAGCACGGCGGCCAACTGCTCGACCGCCCAGTCGAGGTCGGCCTCGGAGACCACGATCGGCGGGGCCAGCCGGATGGTGAAGCCGTGGGTGTCCTTCGCGAGCAGGCCGCGGGCCAGGAGGGCCTCGCAGACCACCCGGCCGGAGGCCAGCGTCGGGTCGATATCGATGCCGGCCCAGAGGCCGGCGCCACGCACGGCCACGACGCCCTGGCCGATCAATCCGGTCAACCCGTCGTGCAGGCGGGCGCCGAGAACGCGCGCTCGCTCCTGCAGTTCGCCGGTGGCCAGCAGTTTCACCACGGCGAGGCCGACGGCCGCCGCCAGCGGGTTGCCGCCGAAGGTCGAACCGTGCTCGCCGGGGCGGAGCACGCCGAGGATGTCCCGATTGCCGACGACCGCCGAGACCGGCACGATGCCGCCGCCGAGTGCCTTGCCGAGCAGGTAGAGGTCAGGAACGACGCCCACCAGGTCGCAGGCGAAGGTCGCGCCCGTGCGGCCGAGGCCGGACTGGATCTCGTCGGCGATGAACAGCACATTGTGGCGGTTCGTGATTTCGCGCACGGCCGGCAGGTAGTCGGCCGGCGGCACGACGATGCCGGCCTCGCCCTGGATGGGTTCGAGCAGCACCGCGACCGTGTTCGCGTCGATCGCGGCCTCGAGGGCCGCGGCGTCCCCGTAGGGAACCGTGCGGAACCCCGGCGTGAACGGCCCGAAATCCTTACGGGCCGACTCGTCGTCAGAGAAGCTGATGATCGTGGTGGTGCGGCCGTGGAAGTTCTCCCCGGCCACGATGATGTTCGCCATCCCGGCGGCGACGCCCTTGACCCGGTAGCCCCAGGCGCGGGCCACCTTGATGCCGGACTCCACCGCCTCGGCGCCCGTGTTCATCGGCAGGACCATGTCCTTGCCGGAGAGCTCGGCGAGCGCGGTCACGAACGGGCCGAGCTGGTCGTTGTGGAAGGCGCGGCTGGTGAGCGTGATGCGGCCCAGTTGCTCGCGAGCGGCGTCCAACAGGAGCGGGTTGGAGTGGCCGAAGTTGACCGCGGAGTACGCGGCCAGGCAGTCCAGGTAGCGGCGGCCGTCGACATCCATCACCCACGCGCCGTCGCCGGACGCGACGACCACGGGCAGCGGATGATAGTTGTGGGCCGCGTGCTCGTCTTCCAGCGCGATATACGCGGCCGGTCCGAGCGCGGCGGCCGGGGCGGTGGCCTGGTCGGTCATCTGGTCGGTGGCCTGGTCGGTCATCGGCGCAGCTCCAGGGTGCAGCACTTCACTCCTCCTCCACCGAGCAGCAGCTCGGACAGGTCGACCCCGATCGGGTTGAAGCCGCGGGCGCGCAGCTGGGCCTCGAAGCCCTTCGCCCGCGCGGCGATGACCACGTTGTAGCCGTCGGAATAGGAGTTGAGGCCGAGGATGGCCGCGTCCTCCTCGGCGACGATGATGGCGTCCGGGAATCGCTCGCGCAGGATGGCCAGGCTCGGCTCGTCGAACGCGCTCGGCAGGTAGGCGATCTCACCGTTGCCCGTGGCCGGCGACGCGTCGAGCACGGCGATGGCCGTGTCGAGGTGGTAGAAGCTCGGATTGATCAGGTTGAGCGTGATCACGGGGCGGCCGTAGATCGCCGACACCTCTTCATGGCTGTTCGAGGCGCTGCGGAACCCGGTGCCCGCGAGGATCACGTCGCCCACGAGCAGGAAGTCGCCCTCGCCCTCGTTGATCTCCGCCGGCACGCGCACGTCGAAGCCGTTGGCGCCGAACCAGTCCATGTAGGCCGGACCTTCCGGCTGGCGTTCGGCGTAGGTGAAGGCCGCGCCGTAGGCGATGTTGTCGATGACGAATCCACCATTGGCCGCGTAGACCATGTCCGGCAGGCCGTCGACGGGGTCGATCAGGTGCACGTCGAAGCCGAGGCCGACATAGGTGTCGTACAGCGTCTGCCACTGGGCGACGGCGAGCGCGGTGTCCGTCGGGATGGCGGGATCCATCCAGGGGTTGATGCGGTAGACGACGGAGAAGAAGTCGGGCTTGCACATCAGCACGGTGCGCTTGACGGGCGTGCGCACGGGCAGGGCCGGCGAGACGAGCTCGTCCAGGTTCGGGGCGGTGAGGTTGGTCGTCATGGTGACTCCTTCGGCGGCCATCCGCCCTCTTCGGGTGAGGTCGGCTGGCGGGGTGGATGGCGGACCAGGTCACTCACGAGAGCTCTGCCGGCACGAAACGCCTGGGCAGAGACGCCATGCTTAGTCTCACACAGCACGAATCGGATGTGCACCCCACTCTGCGCCGAAAACGTGCGCGCGTCCGGCCCCTCACGCAGTTTTCCGCCACACCGGGCGATGACGGATGCCGCACGTTCGCCCGTAGATCCGCTCGCCACGGCGCAGCTATCCAGTGAATTGCGCTATCGGGCGCGGGTTTTCTGCGTTCATGAGTGCGCCAGCGCAACGATGCCCCCTAGACTCTCGGCATGGACAACCTCGACCGTGGCATTCTCGACCTGCTCCGCCAGAACGCCCGGGCGGGCTACGGCGATATCGGCTCGGTCGTCGGACTCTCGGCGTCGGCCGTGAAACGCCGGGTCGACCGGCTCGTGGCCGACCGCGTCATCCGCGGTTTCACCATCCAGGTGGATCCGGCCATCGACGGCATGAGCACCGAGGCCTACGTCGAGCTGTTCTGCCGCGGCACCGTGGCGCCCGAGGAATTGTTGCGAATCCTGTCCGGGGTGCCGGAGGTCGTGGACGCCGGAACCGTCACGGGCAGCGCCGACGCCATCGTGCACATCCGGGCCCGGGACATCCCCGGTCTGGAGGCGGCGCTGGAAAAGGTGCGTCTGGCACCCAACGTGGACCACACCCGCAGCGCGATCGTGCTCTCCCGGCTGATCCACCGGTCCGCCGAGTAGCCGCGCGGCTCCCCGCAGGATCGGACCGGCCGGCGCCGAGGGCATCAGCGCGGCGCGTGTCGCTAGCCCGGCACCGCGACGGGGCGCCGGGTCACGGGGGCCAGCAGGTGGATCAGGGCGACCGCCGCGACCGATCCGGCGCAGAGGATGCCGGCAAGCACCACGATCTGGAACCGCCCGGCCTCGAGCGGCGAGGCGCCACCGAAAATCGCTCCCACGAAGGCCCCGGGCAGCGTGACCAGCCCGGTGGTCTTCGTCTGGTCGGTCGAGGGGATCAGAGCGAAGTACACCGCGCGGCGGGCCAGTTCCCGGGTGGACTGGCGCGGGGTGGCGCCGAGGGCCAGCCAGCCCTCGACCTCCTCCCAGTGCTCGGTCACGCCCTCGGTGAAGCGCCGGCCGGAGAGCGTGGCGATCGACATGGCGTTGCCGATGATGATGCCGCCGAACGACAACACGTAGCGCGGCGTGAACTCGAGCGCGCCGGTGCCGAAGACCACGAGGAGGGTGACCATCACGCCCAGGCTCATCGAGGCGGCCACCCAGGCCGCGTGCCGCCGGGTGGCACCGATCCGGCGGGTGACCGTGCCGACCGCCGCGGTGAACATGACCGCCAGACCCACGCCGACCCAGAACGGGTCGGAGATGATGCCGCTGAGGATCAGGCTGATCGCGGCGAGCTGCAGGGCGCCGCGCAGCACGGCGAGGGCCGGCGCGAACGGATGCGACACCCGGTAGCCGCGCAGCACCAGCGTGACGATCGCGATGAGCAGCGCGATCCCGAGCAGGGTCGGCGCGAGTCCGGCCATCTGGGCGGGGAGGTCGCGGGGCCAGGTCACGTGACGAGCCTAGCGAGCCGCCGCGCCCGGCAGGCCCCGGTGATCGGAACCCGCCAACGACTGGGCTCCGTCAGCGCGCAGGAGAGGCGCCGGCGATCGTGCGGACGGCCCTGGGCATCCGTTGAGGCCGCCAGTGCCCGAGAAAGCTAGCCGTCGTACGAGGCGGCGAGGCGGCGGAAGCCCTCATCGAGGCTCACCGCGGGCGTCCACCGCAGCTCGGACCGGGTGCGGCGCTGGTCGAACCAGTGCGCGGTCGAGAGTTGCTCGGCCAGGAACCGGGTCATCGGCGGCTCGTCGGCGCCCGGACGGATGCGCCAGGCCGCCTCGATCAGCGCCCCCGCACCGCGGGCGACCCCGGCCGGGACCCGCCAGGCCGGCGCCGGCACGCCGGCGGCCCGGCACATGCCCGCGAGCAGTTCGGCGACCGGCCGCGGCTCCCCGTTCGTGATCACGTAGGAGCGGCCGTGCACGGCGTCGGCCCGATCGAGGGCTGCCGCGATGGCCGTGGCGGCGTTGTCGATGTAGGTGGTGTCGATCAGCGCCGCACCCGGGCCGAGCAGCGGCAGGCGTCCGGCGCGGGCGCGCTCGACGATCCGGGCCACGAGCTGGGTGTCTCCCGGGCCCCAGACCAGGTGCGGCCGCACGGCGACCACGCGCAGGGCGGCCGAATCCGCGTCGAGGGCGACCAGTTCGGCCTCGGCCTTGGTACGGGCGTAGGGACCGCGGGCCCGGGCCGGGTCGGCCGGCTCGGCGTCGCTGCCGACAATGGATGCCCCGGCGTGGGCGACCGAGGGCGACGACACGAAGACGAAGCGGGAGGCTCCGGCATCCGTGGCCGCGGCCAGCAGGGTGCGCGTGCCGCCCACGTTCACGGCGGCGAACTCGGCCGGGCTGCCGGCCAGGGACACCTTGGCGGCCAGGTGCACGACCGCGTCCATTCCGGCGACGGCGCGCCGGGCCTCGGCGGCGGCGGTGACCGAGCCGAGCAGGTCGGTCACGCCGGGCACGCCCGACGGGCGGCGCTGGAAGGCGCGCACCTCGTGTCCGGCGGCCGCGATCTCGGCCGCGACGGCCCGGCCGAGGAAGCCGCTGGCCCCGGTGACGAGCACCCTCACGGCAGCGCCGTCGGTGAAACTGCGCTGCGCGGGCGCTGCGCCGCTGCGCGCGCGGCGTGCCGGCAGCGTAGCGGCGCAGCCTGCGCGTGACGCGTGAGTGGCCTCACGGGCGGGTCATCCGCGCGCCGGAGAGGATGCCGCCGGCCCAGCGCCCCAGCCGGGTGCGGTCGATCTTCGAGTTGTGACGGATGTCCGTGGGCAGGTGCGGCACGACCAGCACCGCGGCCAGCGGCAGCCCCGCGACGGCACGAACGGCGGCGGCCAGCCCGGGGTCGGCCAGCGCGACCCGGCGGGTCGGCATGCGGATCTCGACCACGGCGACCACCTGCTGGGTGCCGGCCGGCCCGACCCCGACGACGGCGGCCCGGGCCACCGCTGCGACGGACTCGATACGCTGCTCGGGACCGACCGGGGTCACGACGCCGGTCGCCGTCGTGATCACATGCGGCAGGCGCCCTTCCACCCAGAGTCGTCCGGCGGCGTCGAAGTGTCCGACGTCGCCCGTGCGGTGCCAGCGTTCACCGGGCACGGCGCCGCTGCGGGCGGCCCGGTCGGTCAGCCACAGGCGGTCGTAGTGGTCCTCGACGTGTGGCGCGGAGACCACGATCTCGCCGGTGACCCCGGCGGCCTCCGACAGCTCGCCGGTGGCGTGCCCCCGGGCGTCGAGGGCACTCGTGCGGATGCGCGTGGTCGCCGTCGCGCGGCCGACGCAGACCCCGCCGGGGCCGGCCGGGGCATCCGTCGCCGTGGCCATCGCCGTCGCCTCGCGGATGCCGTCGAGCGAGATGTCGGCCATCAGCAGCCCCTCGGTCATGCCGTAGGGCGTGTGTGCGGAGGCCGACGGCATCAGCCGGGCCGCGGCCGCGAGCAGCGGCTCGGAGACGGGGGCACCGGCGGAGAGAAAGCTCGTCACGCCGGCGAGGCTGACCTGGTCGGCGGCGGTCAGGCTGCCGGCGGTGGCCACGACATTGGCCAGCGCGGCCGGTGACAGGAACACCACGGCCGCGTCGATGGCGGCGACCGCGGCGGCGACGGATGCGGCGGTCAGGGTCTTCGGCTTCGTCACGTCCATGTCCGGGGTCACCGAGCGGGCGCCGAGGGCCGGGCCGAGCAGCGCGAACGGGGCGAAGCCGGCCACCAGGCCGGTACCGCGGCCCACGCCGTACTGCGCGAACAGCGCGTGGCTGACCGCGGCGAGCTGGCCGTGCGTGTAGACGACGCCCTTGGCCGGCCCGGTCGAGCCGGAGGTGAACAGCACGGCGGCAGTGTCTCCGGGTTCCGGCGGCGGCGGAAGCTGCTCGTCCACGCCGAGCGCGATCAGCTCGGCGAGGGTGGCGGAGATGTCGAGGGCGCGCATGGCGGCGCGGGGAAACCGCGCCACGGAGATCTTCTGGCCGGGCCAGTCGAGGGCCCGGGCGGCGAGCAGCCCGGGGGCGGCGCCGATCACGTGGTCGGGGCGCGCGCCGCGCACGGCGCGGGTCAGCCCGCGTAGGCCGAGGCCGGCATCCGCGACCACCACGATCGCGCCGATCCGCACGCAGGCGTAGAGCACCGCGGTCAGGTCGGCGCCGGGCGGGACGAGCAGCGAAACCCGGTCGCCTTTCCGCACGCCGATCCGGTCGAGGCCGCAGGCGAGCTGCCGCACCCGCCGGGAGAGCAGTCGCCAGCTGACGACGCGGGGTGCACCGCCCCCGGGCGGGGCCATGTCGATCAGCGCGGTCTCGTCGCTGTTCTGCAGTTCGTCCAGGTAGTGCCAGAGCGGATGCCGCTCGCCGGCCGCCCAGCCGCCCACACCCGGTTCGACCGGAACGTCAACCTGCGGGGCAGCGGAGGCGATTGCAGCGGCAGGCACGGCACGGTCGCCGAGCCAGGTCAGGGCGGCCGCGGCGTAGTCGACGTCTTCCATGACGAGGTGCCCGGCGCCCTCGAAGCGATGCACGTCCGCGTGCGGCAGGCGGTCCACGAGGTCGTCGAGGTAGCGATCGCTGAAGATCGGGTCGGTCGGGCCCCAGAGCATCAGGGCCGGTACGGTCAGGTCCCGGATGCCGCCGGAGATGCGGGCGAGTTCGGCCGCGCTTTCGTGTGAGCCATGCACCGGGATGTCGGCGACGAACCCGCCGATCCCGCCGCGGCGGGCCGCACCGCGGTAGGGCGCGCGATACGCCTGCTTCACCGCGGCCGGAAGCGGCGGGTGCGCCAGTGCCAGGGTCGTCGCCAGAAACGCCGGCGTGGCCACGGTGCCGGAGCCGAGCACGCTGCTCCGCAGGGCCAGCCGCAGCGGGGCCGGCACCGGCGCATCGCCCGGCTGGTGCACGGCCGTGTTGAGCAGCATGACCCCGGCGAGCACGTCCGGGTGGTCGACGGCCCAGCCGAGCGAGATCGACCCGCCCCAGTCGTGACCGAAGGTGACCACCGGGCCGGCCAGGCCGAGGGTGTCGGTCAGTTCGCCCAGGTCCCGCACGCGGGTGGCGAGCGGGCGCACCGCGCCGCTCCGCTCGGAGAAACCCATCTCGAGCTGGTCGACGGCGATGACGCGCCAGGCCTCGCCGCCGTGCCCGGCCGCATCCGTCGCCGCCGTGATGAACTCGCGCCACAGGTAGGACCAGGTGGGGTTACCGTGCACGCAGAGCACCGTGCCCACGGGGGTCACGCCCAGCTCGGCGAGACGCTCCGCGTTGTCGAGCAGGTGCCAGGTGCGGGTGACCGGATGCCCGGAGGCGGTCGACACGACCGGCACCAGGCGCGAGAACGCGGCATCGAGCCCCGCCAGGCCGGCCGGCGGCAGGGACGCGGGCGCCGGCGTCGCGGCGGCGCGCGGGAGACGGTAGGACACGGGCGCAGAGCCGCGCTTCACCAGGCGAGTTCCATCATGGCCGTGTTCAGGCCACTGCCGACGCCCATCAGCAGCACCCGATCGCCGGTCCTGAGCCGCGCGGCCTCCTCGGCCAGGGTGATCGGGATCGACGCGGGCCCCACATTGCCGTACAGCGGGTAGGTGAGCGGCACCCGGCTGCGGTCCAGCCCGGTCGCCTTCACGATCGCGTCGGTGTGCACATCCGAGACCTGGTGCAGGATGTACCGGTCCATGCCCGACCAGTTCCAGTCGCGTTTGGCCTCGGTCCAGGCCGAAACGACGAGCTCCATGCCGCCCTTGAGCAGCGCCTTGGCGTCGGTGAACATGCCGTCGACGCTGCCGACGCAGAGGCCGTTGAACTCGGTGGCGGCGCGGGCCACGCCGCCGAGGATGCGGTGCCCTTCCGGATGCGCGTCGGCCCGACCGAGCACGGCCGCGGCCGCGCCGGAGCCGAGCGTCAGGCTCGCGAACTCGCTCATGAAGTCCTTGCGGTTGATGTCCGGGCGGCCGAGGCGCTCGATCGTGTTGGTCTGGATCTCGTCGGCGTCCTCCCCGTCGATGATCACGGCGTACTGCACCTGGCCGGAGTCGATCAGCTGTGCGGCCAGGGTCATGCCGTTGACGAAACCGAGGCAGGCGTTCGCGATGTCGAAGTTCGTGGCCGAGGAGGGCAGGCCGAGGCCGTGGTGGATGCGCACGGCGACCGAGGGCTCGAGGTGCTTGCGGGTCACCGAGGTGTTGATCATCAGGCCGACCTGGCCCGGCTGGATGCCGGCGGCGGCCAGGGCGCGCTTGCCGGCCGTGACGGCCGCGTCGTCGAAGGCCTGGCCGGGCGCCCAGTTACGGCGCTCGTGCACGCCCGCCACCCGCTGGAGCAGGCCGCTCGGCAGCTTCAGCCGTTTGAGGGCCGGCTGCAGGCGACGATCGATGTCCACCGAGGTCGTGACCTGCGGGGCGAGCTCGGTCGCCACCGACAGCAGGGCGACATTGCGGTGCGTCGTCGTTGCGTTACCGTCCAACTGTGGATCCCCTGTCGAATTGCAGCAGTGGTCAGCCACGCCTCGATCATTGTGCACCAGAAGCCTGATCGTTGTCCGCACTCCTGCTGGTGCAGTCGACCGCAGACTGCGGCCATCACAGACCTATTTTAGCCTTGTGGTCGGCCGTCGTCGCACGGGCCGCAGCCCGGCCCCTAGATGATCCCCTCGGAGAGCGTGCTCGGGTTGCCGAAGCGGTGCGCCGTGATCGAGATCGCCTGCTCGCGCAGGAACGGGAGCAGCTCGACCCGGCCGGCCTGGGTGACGGGGTGTGCGTACACCGCGATGTCCGGGCTGCCGCCGAGCGCGTGGGCCAGGCGGGAGGCCTCCGCCTGCGCCCCTGTCAGGCGGTCCCCGCCGATCAGGCGCACCCGGCTGGTGCGGATGCCACCGGCCTGGGCCCGCTCCAGCCATTCGTCGTCGCTCTCGACCGCGACCGCGATCTCGCGCTCGGCGAGCACGTTGCGCACCATCGGCGGCACCGGGATGGCGCTGGAGACCTCGAACGACGCCGTCGACAGGGTCGCGGCAATGATCACGCGCAGCAGGTCGGCGAGGGTGCCGGCCTCGGTCAGGCGCACGGTGACGGGCAGCGGGCGGTAGCGGAACAGGTTGCGTTCGAGACCGAGGTCTGAGACGTCCCTGACCGCGCCGAACTCGTCGCGCCAGGCCAGCGCGTCACTCAGCGCCGACCGGCGCAGCACGTCGAAGTCCGCGTAGTCGAGCACGGTCTGCGCCGCCTCTATCAGGGCGGTGACGGTCTGGTCGAGGCCGCGCAGGTGGAGTGTCGAGCTGTTGCGGCCGGCTTCGCTCACCCAGCTGCCGAACCCGTACAGGTAGTTCGGTCCGCCGGCCTTGGTTCCCGGGCCCACGGCCGAGCGCTTCCAGCCGCCGAAGGGCTGGCGCTGCACGATCGCGCCGGTGATGCCGCGATTCACGTAGAGGTTTCCGGCCTCGATCGTGTCCAGCCATTCGGTCAGCTCGGCCGGGTCGAGCGAGTGCAGCCCCGAGGTGAGGCCGTAGTCGACCGCGTTCTGGAAACGGATGGCCTCCGCCAGGTTGCGGGCGTGCATCACCCCGAGCACGGGCCCGAAGAACTCGGTCAGGTGCACGTAGGAGCCGGGCAGCACCCCGGTGCGGATGCCCGGCGACCAGAGGGCGCCGGACTCGTCGAGCTGCTGGGGCTCGACCAGCCACTTTTCACCGACGCCGAGCGTGGTGAGGGCGTGGCGCAGCTTGCCCTCGGCCGGCTCGATCAGGGGGCCCATCTGGGTGACCGGGTCGGAGGGGCGGCCGACGCGCAGGGAGGTCGCGGCATCCGTCAACTGACTGATGAAGCGCTCCGATTTGGCGACCGATCCGACCAGGATGACCAGGCTCGCAGCCGAGCACTTCTGCCCGGCGTGCCCGAAGGCGCTCTTGATGACATCGGCGGCGGCGAGGTCGAGGTCGGCGGAGGGAGTGACGATAATGGCGTTCTTGCCGCTTGTCTCGGCCAGGAGGGGCAGGTCCTCGCGGAAACTGCGGAACAGCTGCGCGGTCTCGTAGCCCCCGGTCAGGATGACGCGGTCGACAGCCGGGTGCGAGATCAGGCGGGTACCCAGTTCCCGGTCGGCGAGGTCCACGAGCACGAGCAGGTCGCGCGGCACGCCGGCTTCCCAGAGCGCCTCGACCATGACCGCGCCGGAACGCTGGGCAAGCTTGGCGGGCTTGACGATGACGCCGGAGCCGGCCGCGAGGGCGGCGAGCACGCCGCCGGCGGAGATGGCTACCGGGAAATTCCACGGCGGGGTGACCACGGTCAGCTTCGAGGGCACGAAGATCGCGCCCTGCACGGCGTCGAGGTCGCGGGCCCGTTCGGCGTAGTAGTGGGCGAAGTCGATCGCTTCGCTGACCTCGGGGTCACCCTCGGCGATGGTCTTACCGGTTTCGGCGGCCATCACCTCGACCAGGCGGTCGCGGTTCGCGGCGAGCGCGAGCCCGGCCCGGTGCAGCACTGCGGCGCGCTCCGCTCCGGTGCGCTGCCCCCAGGCGGCGCCGCAGACCGCCGCGGCCTCGATCAGGCGGTCCAGCTCGGCCGGGTCGCTGACCCGGGCGTCACGGATGGCGTCCAGCCCCAGCGTGGATGTCTCGACCCGGCTCAGGATGTGACGACCCCAGGCCCGGTTCGCGGGCAGGGACGGGTCCGTGTCGGGTTCGTTGTGGAAACCGGCGTGCGGCAGGCTCTCGATCGAGCCGCGGGTGAGCCCGAGCACGGCTGCGGTGAGCCCGATGCCGGACTCGTCTCCGAATTCATCCTCGTCATCGCCGGATTCGCTTGCGGGGACCTCGCCGCGGCCGGCCGCATCGAGCTGGGTGACCTGGGTGCGGTCCTGGCGGCGGTTCGGCTGCGGGACGACCGCGTCGAGGCCCGCGAGAGAGGCCAGGAACCGCTCCTTCTCGCGGTCGAAGAGCTGCGGGGAACTCGTCAGCTCGAACACCGCCGACATGAAGTTGTCCTGGCTGGCGTTCTCCTCGAGGCGGCGGATCAGGTAGCTGATGGCCACGTCGAATTCGGCCGGGTTCACGACGGGCGTGTAGAGCAGGAGGCGGCCGACGTCGCGGCTCACGGCCTCGGCCTGGCTGGTGGCCATGCCCAGCAGCATCTCGAACTCGACCCGGTCGTCCACGCCGCGCTTCGTGGCCAGGAGGTGAGCCCAGGCCACGTCGAAGAGGTTGTGGCCGGCGACGCCGATCTTGACGGCATCCGTGTTCTGCGGGGTGAAGGCCCAGTCGAGCACGCGCTTGTAGTTCGTGTCGCTGTCCTGTTTGGTGGAGTAGGTCGCCAGCGGCCAGTCGTGCACGGCGGAGTCGACGTGTTCCATGGCCAGGTTGGCGCCCTTGACGACGCGCACCTTGATCGGGGCTCCGCCCGCGGCCCGGCGGCCCTGTGCCCAGTGGGTGAGTCCCTGCAGGGCCCCGAGGGCGTCGGGCAGGTAGGCCTGCAGCACGATGCCGGCCTCCAGGTGGCGCAGCTGGGGTTGGTCGAGGATGCGCTCGAACACCGCGATGGTGAGATCGAGGTCGCGGTACTCCTCCATGTCGAGATTGATGAACTTGGCCCCGGTGGTGGAGCCGCCCCCGGTGGTCGAACCGCCCCCCGCCGCCAGCTCGTAGAGCGGGGTCAGGCGTTCGACGACGCGGTCGACGGCCTCGTCGAAGGACCACATCGACAGCTGGCTGGCGATGGAGGAGACCTTGATCGAGACGTAGTCCACGTCGTCGCGGGCCAGCAGGGCACGGGTTCCCTCGAGGCGGCGCAGCGCCTCCTTCTCCCCGAGAACGGCCTCGCCGAGCAGGTTGATGTTGAGCCGGTTGCCGGACTCGCGCAGGTGGGCGATCGCCGGACCGAGCTTCTCGGGCGTGGCGTCCACGACCAGGTGCCCGACCATCTGGCGCAGCACCTTCCGCGCGGCGGGGATGACCACCCAGGGCACCACCGGGCCGAGCACGCCGCCGAGGCCGATGGCCCCGCGCAGGTAGGAGGGCAGGAAGCCGGGCGCCTGTCTCGCAACCTTCTGCAGGTTGTAGCCGGCGACCATGAGGTCTTCCGGACGCATGACGCCGTCGACGAAGCCCACGGTGAAGTCGAGCCCGTTCGGGTCTTTCAGCACACCGGCGAGGCGCTGGGCCGACAGGTCGGCGGGGATCGTGGCGCTCTCGGCGAGCCACTTCTGCACGAGGGCGACCACATCGGCGCTGAGATCGTGCTGCACGGATGGAGTGGAGTTGGTCATGGTCACGAGGCTAGTTCTTTCGTTCACGGCGGACGGCTAATTTCAGTGTGAGGTTTTCGTTCCTTTAGCAAAAGCGAATCTTTATGATCGATATTGATTAGCATTTATGATCAGTATTGAGACGATCGAGGAGAGTGACGGATGCTGGATGTGCGCCGACTGCGTCTGCTGCACGAGCTCAAGATCCGCGGCACCCTGGCGGGAGTCGCCGAGGCCCTCGCTTATAGCCCGTCCGCCGTGTCGCAGCAGCTCGCGCTACTGGAGAAAGAGGCCGGGGTTCCCCTGTTGCAGAAGGTCGGGCGCCGGGTGCGGCTCACCCCACAGGCCGAGGTTCTGGTGCTGCACACGACCTACCTGCTCGAACGGCTGGAACTGGCCGAGGCGGAGATGACCGCGTCGCTGACGACCGTGTCCGGCACGGTGCGCGTGGCCCTGTTCCAGTCCGCGGCGCACGCCCTCATCCCTCAGGCCCTCACGTTGCTCGCCGAGGAGTTCCCCGAGCTGCGGGTCGAAGTCACCGAGCGCGAGCCGGAGCGCGGCCTGTTCGAGGTGTCTGCGCGCGATTTCGACCTCGTGCTCGCCGAACAGTATCCCGGGCACACCCGGGTGCACTGGCCTGACCTGGACCGCGTGAACCTGGCGACGGATGCGCTCCGGCTGGCCGTTCCGCCCTCGCGCGGCGGCCGCGCGGCGGCAGCGTCGCTTGCCGACGCCGCCGATCTGCCCTGGGTGATGGAGCCGGAGGGAACCGCCTCGCGGCACTGGGCAACCCAGCTCTGCCGGTCGGCGGGATTCGAGCCCGACGTGAGGTTCGAGACGGCCGACCTGATCGCACACATCCGCCTGATCGAATCCGGCAATGCCGTCGGCATCCTGCCGGACCTGATCTGGGCCGGGGAGACGCCGACCGTCCGCGGTGTCGAGCTTCCCGGCGGGCCGCTCCGCACCGTCTTCTCCTCGGCCCGGCGCTCGAGTGCCAGCCGACCGGGCGTGCTCGCCGTGCGCGACGCCCTGGCCCGCGCCGTGGAACTGGTCGCCGCCCCCCCGACTCGTCCGTGACCGGCACCGACGGCTGCAACCGGCTCGTCGGCACCTGGTCGATGAGCGGCGACACCGTCGAGTTCGGCACGCTCGAACGTGCCGACTGACCCGGCCGCGCCGGCAGGCTGCGCGGGCCCGACGCCCCGGGCTGGTCTCGGTTCCTGAGTAGTCTCGGTGCATGAGCGAACCCACACACGATGTCGTGATCATCGGCGGCGGCCACAACGGCCTGACCGCCGCCGCCTATCTGGCCCTGGCCGGTAAGAGCGTTCTCCTACTCGAGCAGGGCGAACACGTCGGAGGCGCGGCCATCTCAGCCCAGGCCTTCCCCGGCGTCGACGCGCGGCTCTCGCGCTACTCCTACCTGGTCAGCCTGCTGCCGCAGCGGATCATCGACGAGCTCGGTCTCGAGATCGGGCTGGCCCGGCGCCGGTACTCCTCATACACCCCCGATCCGGCCGACACCCGAACCGGACTCCTGGTCGACCGCGGCGACGAGCCGGCCACCCGCGCCAGCTTCGACCGGGTCGGCGCGGCCGCGGATTTTTCCGCCTGGAATGCCTTCTACCGTGACACGGAGAGCGTTGCCCGGGCGATCTTCCCCACCGTCTGCGAGCCGCTGCCCACCCGCTCGGAGGCCAGGACCCTGCTCGGAGACGACAGGCTCTGGGAGCAGTTCTTCGAGCGGCCGCTCGGCGGTGCGCTCCGTGATCGCTTCCAGAACGACCTCGTGCGCGGGGTGGTCGCCACCGACGGCCTGATCGGCACCTTCACGTCGCTGGACAGTCCGGAGCTCAACGCGAACCGCTGCTTCCTCTACCACGTCATCGGCAACGGGACCGGGGACTGGGACGTGCCGGTCGGCGGCATGGGCGCCGTCTCCGGCGAGCTGGAGAAGGCCGCCCGGCAGGCCGGCGCCCGGATCGTGACGGAGGCCGAGGTCACCGGCGTCACGCCGGAGGGCGAGGTGAGCTACCGGCACCGCGGCGTCCTGCGGGTCGTTCAGGGTGCGCACGTGCTGGCCAACGTGGCCCCGTGGGTGCTGCGGGGTCTCCTCGGCGAGGCCGCGCCGGCATCCGTGCGCCTCGACGTCGAGCCGGGTGCCGGCCCGGGCGCCGGCTGGAGCGCGGGGCCCGACGCCAAACCGGAGGGCGCGCAGGTCAAGGTGAACCTGCTGCTCCGCCGACTGCCGCTGCTGCGCGACGAGGCCGTGTCCCCCGAGGCCGCGTTCGGCGGCACCTTCCACATCAATGAGACCCTGACCCAGCTGGAGAGCGCCTACGACCAGGCCGACCACGACGGCTTCCCCGAGTTGCTGCCCTGCGAGATCTACTGCCACTCGCTCAGTGACCCGAGCATCCTCTCCCCCGAGCTCGTCGCCGCCGGCGCGCAGACCCTCACGGTGTTCGCGCTGCACGCCCCGCACCGCTGGCTCACCGAGGAGAACAACGACGTCAGCCGCGACCGGCTGCAAGCCGCCGTTCTGGCGTCGCTGAATTCCGTTCTGGCCGAACCCATCGAGGACCTCTTGCTGACCGATGCCGACGGCCGGCCCTGCATCGAGACGAAGACCACGCTCGACCTGGAGCACGCCCTCAACCTCCCCGGCGGCAACATCTTCCACGGTCCTCTGGAATGGCCGTTCCTCGAGGATGACGCGCCGCGATCCACCGCGGCCGAGCGGTGGGGGGTGGCGACGGAGCATCCGCGGATTCTGATCTGTGGGGCGGGTGCCAGACGCGGCGGCGGCGTCAGCGGCATCGGTGGTCACAATGCGGCGATGGCGGTGCTCGAGGGGTAGGCGCCGGGTCCCGGCCCGAGGGCGTGGCTGTTGGTCCCCGCCCGGAGAAGGGCATAGTTTTGGACTGAGGCCCGTGCCTCACTCACCGTGGAGGTTCGCATGTCATTCAAGCCAACCGGACGCCTTGCCTATCGCGAAGACGGTCTGTACCTCATGCTCGACCGGCTCTTCAGCGCGTCGAAGGAAGACGTGTGGGCGAGCGTGAGCCGGTCCGCCGGCCTCCACGGCTGGATCGGAACCTACACGGGTGCTCCCGAGACCGGCGCCGTGCGCTTCAAGTTGGACGAAGCGGATGCCGAGTGGGAATACGTGAGCATCATCAAGTGCATCCCGCCGAAGCGGTTCACCGCCGACATCGGCGAGGGTGCCGCCGCCCGGCACGTGATCCTGCACCTCGTCGAGGGGGCGGGGATGACCACCCTCACCTTCGGCCAGCGCCTGCACTCCGCCGCCGAGGCCGCCACCGTCGGCCCGTTCTGGGACTACTACTTCGACCGCCTCGTGGCGGCGCGCACCGGCCAGCCGATACCCGCCCGGACCCACTACAAGCCCCACGTCGAGTACTACAGTGAGCTCATCCCGCCCAAGAAGGCCACCGAACCCACCGTCTAGTCCTGATCAATTGGTTGTGTCGCTCGCGGAGGTTCAAAGCTGATCCCCCGCGTGGACGCTGACACGGCAGGCACGGCGCGTGGACCGCGCTCCCACTCAGGTCCAGTGGCTGGGGGCGGCAGCGCGGGTGGCGGGCATCGCGACATCCGCGCTCCACTCGAGCAGCCAGGCCGGCACCGTCACGTCCTCGGGCACCGCGCCCACGGCGTCGACGAGCTCGTCGATGCCCACGACCCCTCCGCTGCGCTTCAGGAACCGTCCGCGGATGAAGCCCTGCGCGTAGACCTCCGGGGTGCCGTCGGCGTCGGGCCGCACGAACCGTTGCTCCACGTAGACGGCCTTCTCGTCGAAGCCCAGGATGCGCGACTCCACCGTGAACTTCTGGCCGAGGGTCAGCGACTTGCGGAAACTGATCGTCTCCGACACCACCACCGGGTACCAGCCGCGCTTCAGGAAGATCGCCCAGATGCCGGTACGGTGCAGCATGTCGAAGCGGGCGATGTCCATGATCGACAGGTAGACGCCGTTGTTCATGTGCCGAAGGATGTCTTGGTCGGTCGGCACAGTGATGAACCGGGTGCTGGCCACGTCGTAGTGGCCCAGGCGCGGGCCGAAGCGGGAGAGGACGGAGTGCAGGAGGGTGCGCCAGAGCATGTGCATCTTGAGAGGCTAGCCACCGGCGGTGCCGGGGCGCATTCTGCTGCCGCGAGCCACAAGCATCCGGGCCCGCACGACCGGAACCTGCACGATTACCACAGTGCCTCCGGTTGAGCGTGCCCGTTCCGCGGGTCACTCTCGACCGGACTTGGCGCACTCGCGACAGCGGATGCCCCGGACGCCCGGCCGGGTCTAACCTTTCGTATATGGTCCCGTTGCCCAACCTGCTGACGTTCGCGCTGGCATCCGTCGCCCTGATCGTGCTGCCCGGACCCACCGTGCTGTTCGTGATCGGGCGTTCCCTGGCGCTCGGACGCCTCGGCGGTCTGCTGAGCGTGCTCGGCAACGCCCTCGGACTGATCCCGGTGGTCGCGGCCGTCGCGCTGGGCCTCGGCGCAATCGTGACCGGGTCCATCGTGGTGTTCACGACGATCAAGTTCGCCGGCGCCGCGTACATCGTCTACCTCGGCGTGCAGGCCATCCGACACCGGCACGCGGCCGCCCGGAGCCTCGGACTGAGCAGTGTGCCGAAGACGAAGTGGCGCCTGCTGGCCGAGGGATCGGTCGTGGGGATCAGCAACCCCAAGTCGATCGTGTTCTTCGTGGCCGTGCTGCCCCAGTTCGTGGACTACTCGGCCGGGGCCGTCCCGCTGCAGCTGCTGACCCTGGGCCTCGTGTTCGTGCTCCTGGCCCTGCTCGGCGACAGCGTGTGGGCCCTCGCGGCAGGCTCGGCCCGCGACTGGTTCGCCTCGTCCCCCCGCCGCATGGAGCACCTCTCCGCGGGCGGCGGCGTCATGATGATCGGCCTCGGCGGCGTGCTCGCCGCGACGGGCGCCCAAGCCTGACCTTGCCCCCCGGTGGTCGACCCCGGTTCCGGTATCGGCCCCGATGGTCGGGCCTGTCAGACCCGGTGAGCCGATGGCCGATGTCCGATGTCCGAAGGTTTCCCTGCGGCCCCATCTAGGCGACGGTTGCGACGGCCGCGAGCGGCACCCCGGCGACGCGGCGCACGACGGCACCCAGGCGGCGGTAGACCTCTTGCGATTCCGGATGTGCGGCGTCCTGCTGCCAGGTGTGGCGCGTGTTGGTCTGCTTCCGGTCGTAGATCAGCGTGTCGACCGCGATGTGGCCGCCGGCGGAATCCCCGCCGAGCACGATCCGGTGGGGATCCCCGCCGAACTCCTCGATGTTGCGGGCCACCTAACGCAACACCTCGTTGCCGTCGTCCACGTAGTCGAGATCGAAATGGTAGTCGACGGCGTCGAGGGGTTCCGCGTTGAAGCGATGCAGCTCGCCGGGCGAGATGCGGTGCATCAGCGCCCGCCAGGCCCACACCGGGACGCGAGACAGGCTGGTTTCGCGGTGCTTCTTGGGGCGGGGCGGTTCGGGGCGGGTCTGGTGGCTCATCTGGCGGAGCTGCGGATCTGGTTCACCCCTGAACTGTAAGTGGTCCGCGAGCAAGCTGAGAAAGCCTCAGCTGCCGCTGCCCCTCCCGCGATTGCGAGATCGCGCGCCGGCGGCCGCACCCAACCCTCGGTTGGACAGGCCGCTCGTCGCGGGAGGATGCTGGGTACCATGGAATACACACAGCTCGGCCGCTCCGGCCTCGAGGTATCACGCCTCTGCCTCGGCACCATGAACTTCGGCCAGTGGACCCCGGAAGACGAGGCCCACGCGATCATGGACTCGGCCCGCGGCCACGGAATCAACTACCTCGACACTGCGAACGTCTACGGCGACAGCGCCGGCAAGGGCGGCACCGAGAAGATCATCGGCAACTGGTTCGCCCAGGGCGGTGCGCGCCGTGAGGGAACCGTGCTCGCGACCAAGCTCTACGGCGACATGAGCGGGTTGCCCAACGAAGGCAAGCTCTCCGCACTCAACATCAGGCGCGCGCTCGACGCCAGCCTCACCCGGTTGCAGACGGACTACATCGACGTCTACCAGTTCCACCACATTGACCGGAACACTCCGTGGGACGAGATCTGGCAGGCGATGGAGACGGCCGTCGCGCAGGGCAAGATCCTCTACGCCGGCAGCAGCAACTTCGCCGGCTGGCACATCGCCACCGCCCAGGCCGAGGCGAAGCGGCGCAACTTCACCGGGCTGGTCAGCGAGCAGTCGATCTACAACCTGCTGACCCGTGACATCGAGCTCGAGGTCATTCCCTCCGCCGTCAGCAACGGCCTGGGCATCATCCCCTGGTCGCCGCTGCAGGGCGGGCTGCTGGCCGGGGTGCTTCGCAAGGAGCAGGAGGGCAAGCGCCGCCTGGAGGGCAAGGTCAGCGAGCTGCTCGAGAAGAACCGCGCCGCGATCGGGCAGTACGAGGACTTCTGCGCGGAGCTCGGCCATGAGCCGGGAGACGTCGGACTGGCCTGGTTGCTGCACCAGCCGGCGGTGACCGCCCCGATCGTGGGCCCGCGCACCCTGGGCCAGTTGGATGCCGCGGTGCGCGCACTCACGGTGAGCCTCGATTCCGCCTCCCTCACCCGGCTGGACGAGATCTTCCCCGGCCGACGGCCGGCGCCGGAGCACTACGCCTGGTGATGCCACCCGCCGACCGCCCTCAACCGGGGCCGGGCGACGCTCCGCCCCTCACCCCCACCCTCACCCTCACCCTCACCCTCACCGTGGCCGCAAGGCCGGACACCGGCATCGCCCGGGGATCGAAGGACTCATGAAGACCAGACTCATCGCCCAACACGAAGTCAGCGCCATCGGGCTCGGCGGCATGCCGATGTCGATAGAGGGGCGACCGGATGCCGCACGCTCCGTGGCCACGATTCACGCCGCCCTCGAGGCGGGCGTCACGCTCTTCGATACGGCGGATTCGTACCACGTGCACAGCGACGAGGTCGGCCACAACGAAACCCTCATTGCCGGCGCGATCGCGTCGTGGGGCGGCGACACGTCGAACGTGCTCGTGGCGACGAAGGGCGGGCACCTCCGGCCGGGGGACGGCACCTGGGCCGTGGACGGCCGTCCCGACCACCTGAAGCGGGCCGCCGAAGCGTCGCTGAAGCGCCTCGGCGGCGACGCCATCGGGCTCTACCAGTTCCACAGACCCGACCCGGCCGTGCCCTACGCCGACTCGATCGGGGCCCTGAGCGAGCTGCTCGATGCCGGCACGATCGAACTGGCCGGCATCTCCAACGTGAACCCGGAGCAGATCCTGATGGCCAGCGAGATCCTGGGCGGCCGCCTGACGTCCGTGCAGAACCAGTTCTCCCCGGCGTTCCGCAGCAGCGAGCCCGAGCTGAGGCTCTGCGACGAGCTCGGGATCGCGTTCATCCCCTGGAGTCCGCTCGGCGGCATCCGATCCGCCGAGTCACTCGGGGCCCGGTTCCCCGCGTTCGCGTCCGTCGCCGCCGAACGCGGAGTGAGTCCGCAGGTGGTCTGCCTCGCCTGGCACCTGTCGAAGTCGCCTCACGTGATCCCGATCCCGGGAGCCTCCCGCCCGGAGAGTATCCGCGATTCGGTTCAGGCGACCGAGTTCACGCTCACAGCGGAGGAGTCGGCGACGCTCGACGCCGCCTGAGCGCGCACGGCCGGCACCGCGTTCCGGGGGTGCCTAGTGGTGTTTCAGGTCGGCGGGGGCTCCGCCGAACACGCCCGTGGCCTCCAGCACGGCGCGGCCCAGCGTGTGGGAGTGCAGGGTGAACCCGAGTACGGCCGGGGTCGAGTCCGGGTCGACGTCGAGTCTGGCCACGTCGACCGCGTACACGATGAACTGGTACCGGTGCGTGCCGGTGCCGGCCGGCGGTCCCGCGCCGACGAAGGCCGGCCGCCGGGCCTCATTGGGCAGGGTGACCGCGCCAGGGGGCAGCAGGCGCCCGCCCGACGCTCCGGCCCCGGCCGGCAGGGAGGTGCAGGTCGCCGGCAGGTTGAAGACCGCCCAGTGCCAGTACCCGGAACCGGTCGGCGCGTCGGGGTCGTACACGGTCACGGCGAAACTCTTCGTCCCGGCCGGGAACCCCGACCAGGACAGCTGCGGCGACATGTTCCGGCCACCGGACCCCAGGCCGAACTGCGCCGCGGCGAGCGGGGCCCCGTCGGTCATGTCGGTGCTGGTCAGGGTGAAGAGCGGGACCTCGCAGAAGCGGGCGAGGGGGTCATTCCGGGCCACGTTGCCTCCAATGGTTGCCAACAGTTTAGACGACCGTCCCGCACGGCGCCCTGCTGGAGCGAACCGGCGTGCACGGAGCGGACCCGGCGTTTGGCTTGCGGGACTCGGCGTGAACCACGCGTCAAGCTCGGTAAAATGGCGTGGTGGCCATTCCGAAGATCCTGCTCTACTACGTCTTCACCCCGCTGGCCGACCCCGAGGCCGTGCGCCTCTGGCAGCGAGACCTGTGCGAATCGCTGGGCCTGCGCGGGCGAATCCTGATCTCCACCGACGGCCTCAACGGCACCGTCGGCGGCGACCTTCCCGCGATCAAGCGCTATCTGCGCAAGACTCGGGACTACGCCCCGTTCAAGAATCTTGACGTCAAGTGGAGCGAGGGCACCGGGCTCGATGCGCAGGGCTTGAGCCTCGACTTCCCCCGGCTGGTCGTGAAGGTGCGGGATGAGATCGTGAGCTTCGGCGCACCCGGCGAGTTGCGCGTCGACGCCGGCGGCGTGGTCGGCGGCGGCGCCAAGCTCTCCCCGGCTGAGCTGCACGCCCTCGTCGGTGAGCGCGGCGACGAGGTCGTTCTCTTTGACGGCCGCAACGCGTTCGAGGCCGAGATCGGCCGCTTCCAGAACGCGATCGTGCCGGATGTCGCCAACACCCGCGAGTTCGTGGCTCTGCTGGAGAGCGGCACGTACGACCACCTCAAGGACCAGCCCGTCGTCACCTACTGCACCGGCGGCATCCGCTGCGAGGTGCTCAGTTCCCTGATGAAGGAGCGCGGCTTCGGCGAGGTCTACCAGCTTGACGGCGGCGTCGTGCGCTACGGCGAGGCCTTCGGCGACGACGGCCTCTGGAACGGTTCGCTCTACGTCTTCGACCAGCGGATGTCGCTGAACTTCAGCGACCACACCGCCGTGATCGGGCGCTGCTCGGTGTGCGGCGAACCGACGAAGAATCTGCTCAACTGCCGGGATGCCTCCTGCCGGGAACAGCTCGTCGTCTGCCCGGGCTGCGTCGCCGCCAAGGCCCCGGCGTGCGCGGCCCACGCCACCGCCCACGCTGACGCGCACGCCGGGGCCTGACCTGTCGCGGTGCGCCCTCTCGCCGATGCCGACCTGCTCCTTGCCCGAGGCAGGAGGCGGGGCCGTGATTGGAGGCCGTGATTGGATGCACTGTGACCTTTGATGCGCAGACGATCCGACCCAGCTTTCCCGCCCTCTCCACCGGCACGGCCTTCTTCGATGGCCCGGGCGGCACCCAGACCCCGTTGGCGGTCGGTTCCGCGATCGCGTCGACCCTGACCGGGCCGCTCTCGATCCGGGGAACGGGCAGCGCTTCCCAGCAGAACGCGGAGGACGCCGTCACCGGATTCCGGAGCGCCATGGCGGATCTGCTCGGCGCCGAAGAACGCGGAATCGTCTACGGGCGCAGCGCCACGCAGCTGACCTACGACCTGGCGAACGCCCTGTCATCCGGATGGGGCCCGGGCGACGAGGTCGTGGTCACCCGGCTCGACCACGACGCGAACATCCGCCCATGGATGCAGGCCGCCGACCGGGCCGGCGCCACGGTGCGTTGGGCGGACTTCGACCCGGCCACCGGTGAGCTGAGCGTCCCGGACATCGCCGCGGTCCTCAGCGAGCGCACCCGGCTGGTAGCCGTGACCGCCGCCTCCAACCTGATCGGCACCCGCCCTCCGGTGGCGGCGATCGCCCGGCTCGCACATTCCGTCGGCGCGCTCCTGTACGTCGACGGCGTGCACTACACGCCGCACGCGTCGGTGGACGTCGCGGCGCTGGGAGCGGACTTCTTCGTCTGCTCGGCCTACAAGTTCTTCGGTCCGCACTGCGGGATTCTCGCTGCCGCGCCCGCGCTGCTCGAATCCATCCATCCCGACAAGCTGGTGCCCTCGAGCGACCAGGTGCCCGAGCGTTTCGAGTTGGGCACGCTCCCCTATGAGACGATGGCGGGGGTCACGGCCGCCGTCGAATTCCTCGCCGGCCTCGGCGGCGCCGCGCCGGCCGGGGCCTCTCGGCGGGAGCGCCTGATCCGCTCGTCCCAGGCTCTCGAACACCACGAGGAGACCCTGCGCAGCGAACTGGAGGCCGGCCTGGCGGAGCTGCCGGGGGCACGACTGCACTCGAGGGCTGCCGTGCGCACACCCACCGTGCTGGTCACGTTCGCCGGCCACGACACCGCGGATGCGTCCCGCCACCTGTGCGAGCAGGGTATCCTCGCCCCCGCCGGCTCGTTCTACGCCCTCGAAGCCTCCCGGCACCTCGGACTCGGCGACCGTGGCGGCCTGCGGATCGGCCTGGCCCCGTACAACACCGTCGACGAGGTGGGCCGGCTGCTCGCCGCGCTGCGCGTCTTCCTCCGCATTACCTGATCCGGCCGTCTCCGCCCCTAGGCTGGAACCAGATCCCAGCGAACGACTACCAGCGCGGGACTACCAGCAACGAAGGGGGAACGGATGCCGGTCGGCGCGGTCATCGAGTTCAGCAACATCACCAAGACGTTCGGCAGCGTCACCGCGGTGGACAACCTGTCGTTCACCGTGGAGCCCGGCCGGGTCACCGGCTTTCTCGGCCCCAACGGCGCCGGAAAGACCACCACGCTGCGCATGCTGCTCGGGCTGGTCGCGCCCACGTCCGGCACGGCCACCATCGACGGCATCCGCTACCGTGACCTGCCCCGCCCGCTGCAGACCGTCGGGGCCGCCCTGGAGGCAGCCAGCTTCCATCCCGGCCGCAGTGCCCGGAACCACCTGGCGGTCTACGCCATCGCGGCGGGGCTGCCCTCCGCCCGCATCGACGCGGTGCTGCACACGGTCGGCCTCGGCGCACACGGCGCCCAGCGTGTCGGCGGCTTCTCGCTGGGCATGCGGCAGCGGCTCGGCCTGGCCTTCACCCTGCTCGGCGACCCCGGCGTGCTCGTGTTGGACGAGCCGATCAACGGGCTCGACCCGGAGGGGATCAAATGGATCCGCGGCTTCCTCCGCACCATGGCCGACGAGGGGCGCACTGTCCTGGTCAGCTCCCACCTGCTCTCCGAGGTGCAGCAGAGCGTCGACGACGTGATCATCATCGCCGACGGAGCCCTCGTGCACCGAGGCACCCTGTCGAGCCTCGAGACCGAGGCGGCGCCGCGCATTCTGGTCGACTCCCCCGACCGCACGGCTCTCGAGGCCGCCCTCAGCCAAGCCGGCATCGAGTTTTCCATCGGGCGCACCGGGTTGTTCGCCGCTGCACCCGACCCGGCCCTGATCGGCCACATCGCGTTCTCGGCCGGCGTGGAACTCAGCGCTTTGCACCGGGAGAGGAAGGGGCTCGAGGATGCCTTCCTCGCCCTCGTGAACGGCAACGCAAACGGAAACGGAGGCGAGTCGCGATGACGTCCTTCATCCGCGCCCTCGGCGCCGAGTTCGCCAAGCTCGGCACAACGCGCCTGTGGTGGGTCCTCGCCGCGGTCATGTTCGGTTATATCGCCCTGCTCGCCGGCGGCCTCTCGGCGCTGTTCGCGGGGATCGAGAGCGGCGCGATCAGCCCGGATGCCGCCGGTGCCGGATCCCAGGGACTCGCCGGGTTCGGCAGCCTCCCACCCCTGATCTACAGCTTCGCGTCATCCGTCGGCTATGTCTTCCCGGTTCTGCTCGGGGCCCTCGCCACCACGGGCGAATTCCGGCATCAGACCCTCACCCCCACATTCCTCGCCAATCCCCGGCGGGCCCAGGTGCTCGGGGCCAAGACGATCACTCTCTTCGTGGTCGGCGCGGTCTTCGGGGTCGTCGCGCTGCTCGCATCCGTCGGCGTCGGCGCGCTCGTCATCAGCGCGTTCGACGTCGACCCGCTGCTGGCCGATAGCGCCACCTGGGCACTGATCGGCCGCACGGTGCTCGCCATGGCCATCTGGTCGACCATCGGTGTAGGCCTCGGCGTGCTCGTGCCCAGCCAGGTGGCGTCGATCGTCATCGTGCTCGCCTTCACCCAGTTCGTCGAACCGCTGTTGCGCTTCGCGTCCCTGTTCACCGACGTGACGCGAGGAATCGGCAACTATCTGCCGGGGGCCGCCTCCGATGCCCTGGTCGGCGCGAGCTTTTTCACCCTCGCCGCGCCGGGCGGCACCACGGCGGCGCTGCTCGAGTGGTGGCAGGGCGGGCTCGTCCTCCTGGCCTACATGCTCGCCGCGACCGTGATCGGCTATGCGGTCAGCTGGAAGCGCGACGTCACCTGACCACCTGACTCGAACGCCCGCGTAGTCTCGACGCATGGGTATTGAGACTGAGTTCCGGGCCATCGTCGTCGACCGCACCGTAGATGCCGAGGGCCGGAAGACGCAGAGCGCGGCACTCCGCGTGGTCGACGACGGCTTCCTGATGGCCGGCGACGTCACCATCGCTGTCGAGTACTCAAGCATCAACTACAAGGACGGGCTCGCCCTGATGGGCCGCCCCGGGGTCGTGCGCGCCTGGCCCCTGATCGCCGGGATCGACCTGGTCGGAACGGTCGAGCAGAGCGCCGACCCGCGCTGGTCGGCCGGAGACCAGGTCATCCTCAACGGGGCCGGTCTGAGCGAAACGCACCACGGCGGGTTGGCCGAACGGGCCCGCGTGTCGGGGGCCTCCCTGGTGCGGCTGCCGAACGGTATCAGCGCCGTGCGGGCCGCTGCGATCGGCACGGCGGGGTTCACCGCCATGCTGTCCGTACTCGGCCTCGAACGGGGTGGAGTCACACCGGAATCCGGTGCCGTGCTGGTGACCGGCGCGGCCGGCGGGGTCGGCAGCATTGCCGTGGCACTGCTCGCCGCCCGCGGCTTCCAGGTGCACGCGTCAACCGGCCGCATCGACGAGCTCGGGGACTACCTGCGCGGGCTCGGCGCCGTCGAGCTCGTCGATCGCGGCACCCTCAGCGAGGCCGGCAAACCGCTGCAGGGCCAGCGCTGGGCCGGGGCCGTCGACTCGGTCGGCAGCGCCACCCTCGCCAACGTCCTCGCCCAGACGAACTACGGCGGAGTGGTCACCTCCTGCGGCCTGGCCCAGGGAGCCGACCTTCCGGCCACGGTCATGCCCTTCATCCTGCGCGCCGTCAGCCTGATCGGGATCAATTCGGTCGAGGCCCCGCTCGCCCAGCGCGAGGAGGCCTGGCAGCGCCTCGCCACGGACCTCGACCTGGGCCTGCTCGACCAGCTCACCCAGGTGATCCCGCTGGAGGCGAGCTTCACTGCCGCCGCGGGCATCCTGGCGGGCACCATGCACGGTCGCACCGTCGTCGACGTGCGCCGCTAGCGCGCTTCGGTTCGACAGCGGACATGCTCGACCAGCGGGACGGTCAACCGCCGAGCTTGAGCGACGCGATCAGGTCCGGGGCGTGGTTGGTGGTCAGGATCACCCGGGAGAACTCATCGTCGATGAGGTCGATCACGACCGCCTGGCGCTTGCGCTTGATCGCCAGGAAGTCCTTGCCGCCGCGGAACTTCCAGGTGCCCACCGCGACCACCTGCGGCAGGCCCACCCCGGGAGAACGGATCCCGCGGATCCAGATCCACGGGTCATCCGTGATCGTCACCGAACGGATGTTCCCGCGCGGTACGACGATGTCCTCGCGCCGCAGGGCGAGGGTCTTCTCCGCTTTCGTGAGGTGGATCTCAAGCCGGTCAGAGTGAACGCGGAGGGAAGCCATGCGTCTAGTCTGCCTGTTCCGAGGCAAAATCCACCTGTCGGAACCTCACAAAGGAATAACTCCCGGGTGTACGGGTCACACCTACGGGTCACACCTGCGGGGTCGCGGCGGCCGCGGCCTTCGCTGCGGCAGGGAGGGCATCAAGGATCCAGCCGACCGCGCTCTCGTCGTGGGCGTTGGAGACGAACCAGGCCTCGAACACGGACGGCGGCAGCGAAACTCCCTGATCCAGCATGGAGTGGAAGAACGGACCGTAGCGGAACGTCTCCTGGCGCTGCACCTGCGCGTAATCCCGAGGCGCGCTGGCCGCTGCTTCCGCACCGAATACGAAGCTGAACAGGTTACCGGCCCGCTGCACGCTGTGCGCGACGCCCTCGGCCGAGAAGGCGGCGGAGACGGCCTCGGAGAGCAGCAGCGCGGTCGCGTCGATGCGCTCGTAGACGCTCTCGTCCAGGGCCCGCAGGGTGGCGATGCCGGCGGCGACCGCCACCGGGTTCCCGGAGAGCGTGCCGGCCTGGTAGACCGGGCCGTTCGGAGCCAGGAAGTCCATCACGTCGGCGCGACCGCCGAGGGCCGCCACCGGCAGGCCTCCGCCGATGACCTTGCCGTAGGTGAACAGGTCCGGCGTGTAGTCCGCCTGCCCCTGGCCCATGGTGTCCAGTCCCCAGTAGCCGGCCGGATGCACGCGGAAGCCGGTGAGGACCTCGTCGATGATCAGGAGCGCGCCATGCTCGTGCGCGAGGGCGGTGAGCGCGGCGTTGAAGCCGGCGTCGGGAGCCACGACACCCATGTTCGCCGCCGCCGCCTCGGTGATCACGGCGGCGATCCGGCCCGGGTGCGCCTCGAAGGCGACTCGTACGGCATCCAGGTCGTTGTACGGCAGCACGAGGGTCTGCGCGGCCGTCGCCGCCGTGACCCCGGCCGAGCCGGGCAGGGCCAGCGTGGCCAGGCCGGACCCTGCCTGAGCCAGCAGTCCGTCCGAGTGACCGTGGTAGTGCCCGGCGAACTTGATCAGCAGGTCACGACCGGTGAAACCGCGAGCCAGACGGATGGCCGTCATGGTGGCCTCGGTGCCGGTCGAGACCAGGCGCAGCTTCTCGACCGCGCCGACGCGTTCCTCGATCAGTTCGGCCAGGATGGTCTCGCCGGGCGTGGAGGCACCGAAGGACAGGCCGAGCGCGGCGGCATCCTGCACGGCCTGCACGACCTCCGGGTGGGCGTGGCCGAGGATGGCCGGGCCCCAGGAGCTGACCAGGTCGACGTATTCGCGCCCGTCCGAGTCGGTGACGTAGGCGCCCTTCGCTTTCACCAGGAACAGCGGGGTACCCCCGACCGACCGGAAGGCCCGAACGGGTGAGTTCACTCCGCCGGGGATGGCGCGCTGCGCGCGGGCGAAGAGATCGTCGTTGCGGGACATCATCGGGCCTGTCTTTCGTTGAACCAGGTGGCCAGTTCGACCGCCCAGTAGGTGAGCACGGCGTCCGCTCCGGCGCGACGGATGCTGAGCACGGACTCCTCGACGGCCCGGCGGCGGTCGATCCAGCCGTGGGCGGCGGCGGCCTCAATCATCGCGTATTCACCGGACACCTGGTAGGCCCAGACCGGAACGTCACTGACGGCGGCGACCTCGGCGAGCACGTCGAGATAGCTGCCGGCGGGCTTCACCATCACGATGTCGGCGCCCTCCTGGATGTCGAGCCGGGCCTCACGCACGCCCTCCCGGCGGTTCGCCGGGTCGAGCTGGTAGCTGCGCCGGTCACCGTCGAGGGTTGACTCCACCGCGTCGCGGAAGGGACCGTAGAAGGCCGAGGCGTACTTGGCCGAGTAGGCGAGCACGGCCGTATCGACGTAGCCGTTCTGGTCGAGCGCCTGGCGCACGGCGGCAACCTGGCCGTCCATCATTCCGCTCAGGCCGAGCAGCTGCGAGCCGGAGGCCGCCTGCACGAGCGCCATGTCGCAGTAGCGCTCGAGGGTGGAATCGTTGTCGACGCTGCCGTCTGCGCCGACCAATCCGCAGTGGCCGTGGTCGGTGAACTCGTCGAGGCAGAGGTCGGTCTGCACGACGAGGGCGTCGCCGACCTCGTCGGCCAGCGCGCGGGTGGCGGCGTTGAGGATGCCGTCGGGATCGGTCGCCCCGGAGCCGACGGCGTCGCGCACGGTCGGCACCCCGAAGAGCATGACGCCGCCGATGCCCGCTTCCGCGGCCTCGGTCACCGCCCGCCGGGCGCTGTCAATGGTGTGCTGAACCACCCCGGGCATCGACTGGATCGGCATCGGGTCGCCGCTGCCCTCCCGCACGAACATCGGAAGAACCAATTCGGAGGGGTGCAGACGGATTTCGCTGGCCAGGCGACGGAGCGCGGGAGTGGTGCGCAACCGTCGCGGGCGGATGACGGGGTTTATCACCCGTCAACCCTACGTCGCCGGGCCGGGCGTGCGCGAACCGTCAGCGGGACTGGGCGACGTGCACCAGGGCCTGGATCAGAGACTCGGCGCTGGGCGAGTCGGCCACGACGTCGACACGCAGGCCGATGGCCGCCGCATCCCGCGCCGTCCGCGGCCCGATGCAGGCCACCACGGTCGATTCGGGGATCGGCCCGAGTTGATCCTGCACCTGCTGCGCCACGCTTCCGGAGGTGACGAGCAGGGCCTGGACGGTGCCGGCCGCGACGTCCGCGACGACGCGCTGGTCGACCGGGACGCCGATGGTACGGTATGCGACGACCGATTCGACGTCGTGGCCGATCCGGCGCAGCCCCTCGGTCAGCAGTGGCTTGGCGATTTCCGAGCGGAGGGTGAGGATGCGCAGCGGCACCTGGCCCGAGGTGGCCGTTTCCCACTCCTCGAGGAGTCCCCGGGCCGAGTTGTCTTCGGAGGGGACGATGTCGACCCGGTAACCGGCCGCGATCAGGGCCGCGGCCGTCGTCTCGCCGACCGCCGCGATGCGCGTGGACGCGGCCACGACGGCACGGTGCGACGACAGAACGTCGACGGTCGTGGCGCTGGTCACGGTCATCCAGTCGAAGTCGCCCGCCGCGAGGCGTGCCAGGGCGGCCTCGAGCGCGGGGGCGTCGTCGGTCGGGGCGAAGTTGATCATGGGGGCCACGATCGGCTGGGCGCCCTTGGAGCGCAGGTCGGCGGCGACGTGGTCGCCCCACGGGCCGCCGCGCGGCACGAGAACCCGCCAGCCGGTGAGCGGCTTGGCGAGGCTGGTTTTTGTCTTGTAGCGCGAGTTCATCACGAAGTCACCTTCATCGGGGCGAAGTCGGCAGCGCCGCCGGCGAGCAGGTCACACGAAACACGGTTGGACACGTCTTGCGCGGCCTCGGCCAGGTGCGCAAGGGAGTGGGAGTCGGGGGTCGCGGCATGGGAGCTCACGACGCTTCGGGAGCCGTCCGGGCTGTACACCGTGGCGGTGAGGAACAGGAGTCCATCGTCGATCGCGGCCATGGCGCCGATGGGCGCGGCGCAGCCGGCTTCGAGCCGCTCCAGCACCAGACGCTCGGCCATGACGGTGGTCTGGCTGGTCGAGTGGTTGATCGCAGTGAGGGCCGTGGCGAGAGTACGGTCGAGCTTCCCGTCGCGCACCTCGAGCGCGAGCGCTCCCTGGCCGGGTGCGGTCGGCCAATCCGACAGTTCCAGGTATTCGCCGTCCACGGACTCGAGCAGCGCCAGCCGGCTGAGGCCCGCGGCGGCGAGCACGACGGCGTCGAGGTCGCCCACGGCCACACGGTTCAGACGGGTCTCCACGTTGCCACGGATGTCCACGACGTCCAGATCCGGGCGCAGCGATCGCAGCTGAGCGGCCCGGCGCGGTGACCCTGTGCCGACTCGCGCGCCCTCGGGCAGGGTGGTCAGGTTCAGCCCATCGCGGGCGCACAGCACGTCGCGCGCATCCGCACGCTTCGGGGTGGCGCCGATCCGGAGACCCGGGTAGGCGGCCGTCGGCAGGTCCTTGAAGGAGTGCACGACGACGTCGCATTCTTCGGCCAGGAGCGACTCCCGCAGGGCGCTGGCGAAGACGCCCGTGCCGCCCAGGCTCGACAGAGACTCACGGGAGGTGTCGCCGTGCGTCGTGACCGTGACGATTTCGACCTCGGAGCCGGACGCGGTCGCGATGCGGTTCGCAATCGCAGTGGTCTGCGCCAGGGCGAGCGCGCTGCCACGGGTTCCGACGCGGATCAGGCTCACGGAGCCATCCCGGCGACGGCCGGCTTGAATCCCAGGCGCACGTTCTCGCAGCAACCGGGGCGGCAGACGTCGTACCAGGGTCCGAGGTCGGTCTCGTGCGGACGAGCGTCGGCGGGCGTGTCGTTTATACGCTCCTCAACCAGGTCGATGAGCCCGCTCACGAAGGCCGGGTCGACGCCGGGCGTCGGCACGCGCACGGACACCAGGCCGAGGTCCCCGGCGGTCTCGGTGGCCTCGTTGTCGAGGTCCCACATGACCTCCATGTGGTCACTGACGAAGCCGAGCGGCACGATGACGATGGCACGGATGCCCCGCTCCGGCAGCAACGCGATGGCGTCGTTGATGTCGGGATCGAGCCACGGCATGGTGGGCGGCCCGCTGCGGGACTGGAAGACCAGCTGCCACGGGGTGTCCACCCCGACCATGACCTTCTGGGCGACGGCGAGGTGCTGCGCCGCATAGGCGCCACCCTCGCCGAAGCCGCGCTCGGCCGGGCCGCTCTTGTTGGCGTCGGTCATCGGGATCGAGTGGGTCGAGAACAGGATTTCGACCTCGGTGGCCAGGTCGATTCCGGGGACCTGGGCCGCGACATCCGCGAGCCCCTTCTGGAGGGCGGTCACGAACGGGGTGACGAATCCGGGGTGGTCGAAGAACTGGCGCACCTTGTCGATGTGCACCACGCCCTCCAACCCGGTCGCGGTCAGCGCGGCCGCGAAGTCCTCACGGTACTGGCGGCAGCCGGAGTAGGAGCTGTAGGCGCTGGTGGCGATGGCCAGGAGCCGGGTCTGGCCGTTGTCGTTGGCCTCGCTGATGGTGTCGCGCAGGTAGGGTGCCCAGTTGCGGTTGCCCCAGAGCACGGGCAGGTCGATGCCGCGACGTTCCAGTTCGGCCTGGAGCGCGGCGCGCAGCACACGGTTCTGGTCGTTGATCGGGCTGACCCCGCCGAAGTGGCGGTAGTGCTTGGCGACCTCTTCGAGGCGCTCCTCGGGGATGCCGCGCCCACCGGTGACGTTGCGCAGGAACGGGATCACATCGTCCTGACCCTCGGGGCCGCCGAAGCCGGCGAGCAGGATGGCATCGTAGGTAGTCATTACTGCAGAACCTCCACCAGTTCGGCCGTCGAGATGCGGCGGCCGGTGTAGAACGGGACCTCTTCGCGCACGTGGCGGCGCGCCTCGGTGTTGCGCAGTTCGCGCATCAGGTCGACGAGCTCGGTGAGCTCGTCGCTTTCGATCGGCAGCAGCCACTCGTAGTCGCCGAGGGCGAACGAGGAGACGGTGTTGGCGATGGCTCCGCGGAAGGCCGCGCCCTTGCGTCCGTGGTCGGCGAGCATGGCGCTGCGCTCGGCCTCCGGCAGCAGGTACCACTCGTAGCTGCGCACGAACGGGTAGAGGGTCAGCCAGCCCTTCGGCTCCACTCCGCGCAGGAACCCAGGCACATGGCTCTTGTTGAACTCGGCGTCGCGGTGCACGCCCATGGCGTTCCAGGTCGGCAGGAGGCTCTTGAGGAGGCGGCTACGACGCAGCTGGCGGTGGGCCCACTGCAGGGTCTCGGCGTCCGGTGCGTGGGTCCAGATCATCACGTCGGCGTCGGCGCGGAGCCCGGAGACGTCGTAGAAGCCGCGGACGGTGACGCCCTCGGCCTCAACCAGACCGATGACGTCGTCGAGCTCCAGTACGGCTCGGGGCACATCGTGGCCGTCGAGGTCGTCCGGGTTGCTCGGATCCTTGCGCAGCACAGCGAAGAGCGTGAAACCCTGCGGCGACGCGTCTGGCACGTCAGTCGATCCGTGGGTCTCGGCAGAGGTGGTGGAGTGAGGTGGGTTTACTGCCTCTCCGGCAGCCGGGTGAGTCATAACTACTAGTCTCTACTCCTTTGCCGCGAGAGCCAAAACTGCGCGGTCGGGTACCGGCTTCCGTTGGCCTCAGCGGCGCTGCACGCCCCTGACACCGAGCCAGACGGCGCCCACCGCGACCGTGGCCGCGCCCAAGACGATGCCGGCCAGTGCGAGGGGATTCTTTTCGCCGAGTTCCCGCAGGCGCACGTTGACCAGGCGCGAGCGCACGCGCAACTGCCTCGGCACGTTGAGCCGGTACTCGATCGCGTCGAGCGTTTGCGCGAGTTCGACGCGGGCACGGGCGACCTCGGCGCGCAACTCGGTCTTGGTGCGCGGAACGGCCTCAACCGTGACAGCTTCGACGCTCCCGCGGACGGCCTCATGTGTCGTCGTGTTCACTTCAGTGCTCATATTTGCCAATTCCCTTGAGGGCGTCGACGTCGCGACGGATGCTCTCCGTCACGCCGTCCGGATCCGATGACGTTCCCGCCTGCAGCCGGTTTCTGCCGATCAGCCCCAACAGGAGCGCGAGCAGCAACAGGGCGACCGCCACGATCAGGGTCGCGAGCCAGAGCGGCAGGACGAGGGCGAGCGCGATGACCGCGAGGGCGACCAGCACCAGGGCCGCGAAGAACGCGAACAGGGCCGCCCCGACGAAGAGCCCGATGCCCAGCCCGATGTTTTTGGCCTTACCGGCGAACTCCGCCTTGGCCGCGTCGAGTTCGGCCTTGACCAGGGCGACGATCTGACCGGGCAACTCACCGAGAAGGTCGAACGTCGATTTCCGGCTCTTCGGGTTGAATTCGCTGTTTCTCACAGTTTCCCCTTCGTTCGGAGTGTCGCGGTGATTATTTCGTGGCGGTGTCGCCGGCGGCCGTCGTCGGTGCGGGCGGCGTCGGCGTCGGCGTCGGCACGGTGTAACTGGTTCCGGACGTCTTGGACGTCTTGGACTGCAGGACCGAGGCGATCTTCTTGCCGGTCTCGAGGAGTGCCGACGGCACATCCCCGACCCGCTCGAGCGCGAAGTCGCGGGCCTCGTTCACCCGGCGCTGAACGGGCGGCGCGTTCCACAGGTTGTCTGCCGCGGCCACGATCTGGTCGTAGCGCTTGCGCCCGGCGCGCGCGCCGAGGACGTATCCGACGAGTCCACCCGTGATGAACAGAAGCTTTCCCCGCATTGTGACTCCATTCATCAAGGTGCACGTGTCCCTCAGAGTATCCCCCATTAGGGATAGCAGCAGGTCGGCGCGGCCGGTGACCCGGTGATCAGATGCCGAGGGCCGCGTGCCGGGTGCGGGAGGCCGCGGCGACGGCATCCGGGATCACCGAGGCCAGGCCGGTGCCGGCGAGCCACGCACCCGTGAGTTCGAGCCCCGGGGTGGCGGCCACGACCTCGCGCACCTGGTCGACTCGCTCGGGCGCGCCGACGGTCGCGGGCGAGAGGGCATCGCCCCAGACCGTGCGCGCGAAACCGCGCACGGCGGTCGCGTCGAGGTCGACGCCCAGGATCGTGCGGGCGTCCGCCAGGGACAGCGCGAGGAGCTCGTCATCGCGGAGAACGGCGGTGGGGCTGTCCTGGCCGGCGCGACCGTAGGACAGACGGATGACGTGTCGGCCCGGTCCGGCGGCCTCGGCCAGCCACTCCCACTTTGCGGTCACGTGGGTGAGCGCCTTGGCGGTGACCCCGGGGGTCGCGGCCGCGACCAGCACGCCGGTGCCGCGCGGGTGCACGTCGAGCTCCGGGGCGTCGATGACGATCGTGGCCAGCTCGATCGCCGTCGGCTGCGGCCAGTCGAGTTCGGCGAGCGCCGCATGGGCCGGGCTCAGGCCGGCCAGTAGGCCGAGCGCCTGCGCGCCTGGAGTCGCGATGATCACGAAGCGGGCGTCCAGGGTGGTCTCCGCCGCCGCGGCTGCCGGCGCGTCTGCGTCCGCCGCCGTGTCCGGTGCCACGCAGGTGGCCGTCCAGGTGGCCGTCCAGGTGGGCGCGTCCTCGGTGCCGGAGCGCTGCAGGGCGGTGACCGGGGCATCCGTCACGATCTCGGCGCCGAAGTGCACGAGGTCGGCCACCAGAGCGGTCACGAGCCGGAACATGCCGCCGCGGAGCCCGGACACGTTCGAGCCGGCCGGGGCGCCGGAGCGCAAAGACAGCACGGCCCCGGAGAGCGAACCCGTCACCGTGAGGGCGGAGTTGAGGCCCGGGGCCACGACGTTGATCTCGAGATCGTCGGCAGCGGACGAGTACACCCCGGCGGTCACGGGTTCGACGAGCCGTTCGAGCACGCGGCGCCCCATCCGCTTGCGCACGAGTTCACCCAGGCTGTGTTCCCGGCCGATCGTCAACACCGGCATCAGCCGGTCCGCGTAGGCGCGCCAGGCGCCACTCCAGCCGATCACGCGGCGCACGTCGTCGGCGAGCGGAGAACCGGGGATGCCGAGCACGCCGGCCTTGGGCAGCGGAACGCTGACCGAACCATTCGGCACGCGGTCGTCGGGCAGGTGCAGCCAGGCGCCGGCGGGGTTCGGCGCGACAACCTCGTCGGACAGGCCGAGGTCGGCGATGAACTCGGCCACCACGTCCCGCCGCACGGCGAAGCTCTCGGCACCGCTGTCGAGGGTGAGGCCGGCCACCTGGTGGCTGCCGAGTGCTCCGCCCGGCACACCGGTGGCTTCGAGCACGGTCACGCTGAGTCCGACCCGGGCGCAGGCTCGGGCGGCGATCAGGCCCGCCACCCCTCCACCGATGACGATGACGTCTTTCATTCGCGCCCCCTGAGCCTGCGTGCGATTGTCAGGACGCGGACGGCGCGGCGGCCGGGGCTTCCGGGCCGGCGCCGGCCGGGTTGGCGGAGACCGCGGTGACCTCGTGCACGAAGGCCACCAGGCGAGTCAGCACGTTCGGGTCGGTCATCGGCGGAACGCCGTGTCCCAGGTTCAGCACGTGGGACGGTGCCGTGCGCCCACGCTCGAGCACGTCAAGGACATGCGCTTCGAGCACCGGCCACGGTGCCGCGAGGAGTGCCGGATCGACGTTGCCCTGCACCGGGACCAGTCCGCCGAGGCGACGGTTGGCTTCATCGAGCGGCACCCGGTAGTCGACTCCGACGACGTCGGCGCCCACCCCGTGCATCTCCCGAAGCAGCTCGCCCGTGCCCACTCCGAAGTGCACGACGGGCACGTTGCGGCGCACGGACGCGACGCCGTCGGCATCCGTGCCCGCGGCGCCCTCGTCATAGGTGAGGTCGCGCACGTGGGCGATCGCCGCGGTGGAGGCAGGAGCGACGAAGCGCGTGTAGTCGGCCAGCGAGAGCGCGCCGGCCCAGGAGTCGAATAGCTGGGCGGCGCTGGCGCCGGCCAAAACCTGCGCGCGCAGGAATCGTCCGGTGACCTCGGCCGTCCACTCCATCAGGGTGGCCCAGGCGTCGGGGTCCGCATGCATGAGCGTGCGGGCGTTGATGTGGTCTTTCGACGGGCCGCCCTCCACGAGATAGGCCGCCAGCGTGAACGGGGCCCCGGCGAATCCGATCAGCGGCGTCGAGCCGAGCTCGGCGACGGTGCGCGCGACCGCCGCGGTGATCGGGGCGAGGTTCCCCTCAAGCACGGCCGGGTCGAGAGCAGTGAGCTCCGCGACATCCTTCGCCGTGCGCACGGCCGTGCCGAGGACGGGGCCGGTGCCTGCGACGATCTCGACGTCGACGCCCACGAGCTTGAGAGGGATGACGATGTCGCTGAAGAGGATGCCGGCGTCGACGTTGTGGCGGCGCACCGGCTGCAGCGTGATTTCGCTCGCCATCTCCGGGTCGAGGCAGGCGTCGAGCATGCGCGTACCGACCCGCAGCGAGCGGTATTCGGGCAGCGAACGGCCGGCCTGGCGCATGAACCAGACGGGGGTGACGTCTGGCCTGGTGCCCTGGTAGGCGCGGATGAGGCGTGAATCGGCTGTGAGTCCGGTTGCGAGTGGGTGTTGCGCATCGAGTTTCATTATCTTGATTCTGTCAAACTTCCGACACTCGGGCGATTCGGACCCTCAGCCACAGGTCGTAGACTCATCAAGTGTTGATCTGCCTGTCCGCCAGCCATAAGAACTCCAGCTTTGACGTGCTGGAGAAATTGTCTGTCGGTGCGAACGACACGGCGGGTGGCATTCTCGAGCGGCATCCGGCCCTGGTCGGTGCCGTGGTCGTGGCCACCTGCAACCGGTTCGAGGCCTACCTCGACCTCGACGAACCGTTGGGCTCCTCCCCCCTTTCGGCCGTGCACGCCGCCATCGACGGCGTCAGTGCGAGCACCGGCGTGGCCGTCGACGTTCTGCGGAACACCCTGGACCTGGTGCACGGCAGCGGCGTCGCCGAACACCTCTTCGCCGTGACGAGCGGCCTCGAATCGGTGGTCGTCGGCGAGGGCGAAATCGCCGGCCAGGTTCGCCGCTCCCTCGAGCAGGCCCGGCTCTTCCGCACCACCAGCCCCGAACTCGAACGCCTCTTCCAGCGTGCGTCGCAGACCTCGCGGGGCGTCAAGAACCGCACCGGCATCGGAGCCGCGGGGCGTTCACTCGTGCGCCTGGCCCTCGAACTGGCCGAAAGCCGCGTCACGGACTGGGCCCAGACCCGCGTGCTCCTGGTCGGCACCGGCCGGTACGCGGGGGCCTCCCTCGCCGCGCTGCGGGACCTCGGCGCCGAGGACGTGCGGGTGTACTCCCCTTCGGGCCGCGCTCAGAAGTTCGCCACCTCGCATCAGATCACCGCCGTCGCCGAGTCGGCGTTCGCCATCGAAGCCGCCGAGGCCGACCTGATCCTCACCTGCACGACCGCCGACACCCACGTGATCGACGCGGCCCTGCTCCACTCGGGCCGCGCACTCTCCCTGCAGCTCCCGGCCGCCGAAGCGCGCACACTCCCCTCCTGCCCGATGACGGATGCCCCGACCGAGATTCCGCGCCGGCTCATCATCGACCTGGGTCTGCCGCGCAACGTCGACCCGGACGTCACCGACCTGGCCGGCGTCGAGCTGCTCGACCTCGAGACCATCCGCATCCACGCGCCGCTCGAGGAGCTCAACGCCACCAGCGACGCCCGACTGCTCGTGGGTCGCGCCGCCCGCAAGTTCTCCGCGGTCGCCGAGGAGCAGAGCCTCGCCCCGGCCGTCGTGGCCCTCCGCAGCTACGTCTTCGACCTGCTCGACGGTGAGATCGACCGGGCGCGCAACCGCGGCGACAACAGCGAGCAGACCGAGGCGGCCCTGCGCCACTTGGCCGGCGTGCTTCTGCACACCCCGATGGTGCGATCCCGCGAGCTGGCCCGAGCGGGCGAGCAGGCCGCATTCCTGACCGGACTCGATGCCCTGTTCGGCATCCAGGTTGAGCTGCCCGCCGCCGGGACCGCAGCCACGGCCGCCGATATCGGCCCCGCGGCATCCTGACGGTGGGCGGCCTGGCCCTGCACGGTGCGAGCGTGCTCGGCACGGCCGGGATCTGCGGGTGAGAGCCGTCTGGTTCGACGCGTTCGGTGCCGTACCCGAGTTGAGGGAGGTTCCAGACCCGGTGCCGTCCGCGTCCGGGGTCGTCGTGCGAGTGGAGGCCACCGGCCTCTGTCGCAGCGACTGGCACGGCTGGCTCGGGCACGACGCCGGCATCGCCCTGCCGCACGTTCCGGGCCACGAGCTCGTCGGTGTGATCGACGCCGTGGGGCCCGAGGTGCGCCGCTTCGCCGTGGGCCAGCGCGTCACCGTGCCGTTCGTCTGCGCCTGCGGCGACTGCCCGGAGTGCCGGGGCGGCAACGGCCAGGTCTGCCGCAATCAGACCCAGCCCGGCTTCACCCACTGGGGCTCCTATGCGGAGCGGGTGGCCCTGCACAACGCCGACGTCAATCTGATCGCGATTCCCGTGGGACTGGATGCCGGCGCCGCCGCACTGCTCGGCTGCCGCTTCGCCACCTCCTATCGCGGCCTCGTGCATCAGGCCCGGTTGCAAGCGGGCGAGTCCCTCGTCGTGGTCGGCTGCGGCGGCGTCGGTCTCTCCGCGGTCATGATCGGCGCGGCGCTCGGTGCGACCGTGATCGCCGTGGACATCAGTGCCGCGGCCCGTGAGACGGCCGCGCGAGTGGGCGCGACCTTCACGGTGGACTCCGCCGGGCTCTCGAACGATGAGGTGGTGGCGCGGATCCGCTCGGTGACGGGAAGGGGCGCGGATGCGGGTTCGGGCGCGCAGGTCAGCGTCGAGGCGCTCGGCCGGGAGAGCACGGTGGGCATCGCCATCCGTTCTCTGGCAACCCGGGGGCGTCACGTCCAGATCGGATTGCTGGCGGAAGACCCACGGCTTCCGCTCGGCGACGTCATCGCCCGAGAACTGACCGTGATGGGCAGCCACGGGATGCCCGCGGGGGACTATCCGGCCCTGCTGGCCCTGGTCACCTCCGGCCGGCTGCGCCCGCAGGACCTGATCGGCCGCCGTCTCAGTCTGGCCGAGGCGCCCGCCGCCCTCGCCGCCATGAGCGACCCGGCCGCGCCGGGCGGCGTCACCCTGATCGAGCTCGCCCGCCCCTGAACTCGTGCGGCGGCTGCGGCAGCGGCGGCTCGCCAGGTATCCGTCTCCCTCCCCCTGTGGGGCCAACTCAGGAAAACCGGTGTGTCCGGGCGCCGCGGTGCCGCCGTTCCGGGACCGCCGAGGCTCGCCCGCGAGACTTCTCCTGAGTTAGCACCCCACCGGCACCGGCACCCCACCGGCCCCAGCCCGCAGCGCGCGGCCGGCAGACTCGGCTACGCGCCGCGGAGCCGCTCGGCCAGGTAGGCGTCGAGCCTGTCGAGCGGCACGCGCTCCTGCGCCATGGTGTCGCGGTCACGCACGGTGACGGCCTGGTCCTCGAGCGAATCGAAGTCGACCGTGACGCAGTACGGGGTGCCGATCTCGTCCTGGCGGCGGTAGCGGCGGCCGATGGCGCCGGCGTCGTCGAAGTCCACGTTCCAGGACTCGCGCAGCCGCGCGGCGAGGGACTTGGCCATCGGCGAGAGCGCCTCGTTGCGGGACAACGGCAGCACGGCGACCTTGATCGGCGCCAGGCGCGGGTCGAGTTTCAGCACGGTGCGCTTGTCGACGCCGCCTTTCGCGTTGGGCACTTCCTCCTCGTGGTACGCGTCGACCAGGAACGCCATCAGCGAGCGGGTCAGTCCGGCCGCCGGCTCGATCACGTAGGGAACCCAGCGCTCGTTCTTCGTCTGGTCGAAGTAGGACAGATCCTTGCCGGATGCCTCCGCGTGCGTCCTGAGGTCGAAGTCGGTTCGGTTGGCAACACCCTCGAGCTCGCCGAATTCGCTGCCGCTGAAACCGAAGCGGTACTCGATGTCCACGGTGCGCTTGGAATAGTGCGAGAGCTTCTCGGCCGGGTGCTCGAACAGGCGCAGGTTGTCGACGTTGATGCCGAGGCCGGTGTACCACGTCAGGCGCTGGTCGATCCAGTACTGGTGCCACGTCTCATCCGTGCCCGGCTCGACGAAGAATTCCATCTCCATCTGCTCGAACTCGCGGGTACGGAAGATGAAATTTCCCGGGGTGATCTCGTTGCGGAAGCTCTTGCCGATCTGGCCGATTCCGAACGGCGGCTTCATGCGCGCAGCCTGCAGCACGTTGGCGAAGTTCACGAAGATGCCTTGCGCGGTCTCGGGGCGCAGGTAGTGCATGCCGGCCTCGTCGTCGACCGGGCCGAGGTAGGTCTTGAGCAGGCCGGAGAAAGCGCGCGGTTCGGTCCAGATATGCCGGTTGCCGCAGTTCGGGCAGGGGATGCCGTCGATGCCGCCCTCGGGCGGGCGGCCCTTCTTCTCCTCGAATTCTTCCTCGAGGTGATCTGCGCGGAATCGCTTGTGGCAGCTCGTGCACTCGACCAGCGGGTCGCTGAAGACCTCGACGTGACCGGATGCCTCCCACACCTTGCGGGGAAGGATCACCGAGGAGTCGAGGCCCACCACGTCGTCGCGGCTGGTGACCATGAAGCGCCACCACTGCTTCTTGATGTTCTCCTTGAGCTCCACGCCCAGCGGCCCGTAGTCCCAGGCGGACCGGGACCCACCGTAGATTTCACCGGCCTGGAACACGAACCCGCGGTGGCGGGCAAGGGCGATGACGGAATCGAGGCGGGAGAGGGCGGCCACGGGGCTCCAATGGTCGAGAGGGCGGGGGATCTGGAAAGCACACAGGACAGGCAGAAGCCGCCCGGCGCTCCGTCCATTTTAGGCGTCCGTCCGGAAGGTGCCGCCAAGCTGTTAGCCTTGCTAAGGATTTCCGCAGTCCTTGCGGGTACCTCAAAGGAGAGATCATGGGCACCAAGCCCCGCACGCCACACGAATCAGCCAAGCGGGGTGAGGAGCTGGACCGGGATCCCCTCCTGTTGCCCGTTGCTCTCGACCAGATCACCCACGACGCCGAGGAAGCGCACTGGACCCCCCTGAAGGTCGGGATCTGGGGCGGCATCTCGCTGCTCGGCGGGCTGAGCTGGGTGATGCTCGCCGTTGTTCGCGGCGAGACCGTCAACGCCATCTGGTTCGTCTTCGCCGCCGTCTGCACGTACCTGATCGGTTACCGTTTCTACTCCAACTACATCCAGAAGCACCTGCTGCACCCCGATGACCGGCGCGCGACGCCGGCCGAGTACAAGGCCGATGGCAAAGACTTCGCGGCCACGGACCGCCGGGTTCTCTTCGGTCACCACTTCGCCGCTATCGCCGGCGCCGGACCGCTCGTCGGCCCCGTGCTGGCCGCCCAGATGGGCTACCTGCCCGGCACGATCTGGATCATCGTCGGTGTCGTGCTTGCCGGCGCGGTGCAGGACTACATGGTGCTGTTCTTCTCAATGCGCCGCGGCGGACGCTCCCTGGGTCAGATGGCCAGGGACGAACTCGGCAAGGTGGGCGGCACGGCCGCCCTCGTCGCGACTCTGGCGATCATGGTCATCATCGTGGCCATCCTCGCCCTCGTCGTCGTCAACGCCCTCGCGGACAGCCCCTGGGGCGTCTTCTCGGTCTCGATGACCATTCCGATCGCCCTGTTCATGGGCGTCTACCTGCGCTTCTTCCGCCCGGGCCAGGTCACCGAGGTCTCGATCATCGGCTTCATCCTGCTGCTGGCCGCCATCATCGGTGGTGGCATGATCGCGGACACCGAGTGGGGCTCGACCTTCTTCGCCATTGAACCGCTGCCCCTCGCGATCGGCATCATCGTCTATGGCTTCGTGGCTGCCATCCTTCCGGTCTGGCTGCTGCTGGCCCCCCGGGACTACCTGTCCACCTTCATGAAAATCGGCACGATCGGGATGCTGGCAATCGCCATCATCATCGTCCGCCCCGAGATCTCGGCCCCGGCCGCCAGCGAGTTCGTGAACGGCGGCGGCCCCGTGGTGAGCGGCTCGCTCTTCCCGTTCCTCTTCGTCACCATCGCCTGCGGCGCCCTGTCCGGCTTCCACGCCCTGATCGCCTCCGGAACGACGCCGAAGCTGATCGAGAAGGAACGCCAGACCCGGTTCATCGGTTACGGCGGAATGCTGATGGAATCATTCGTCGCCATCATGGCGCTCGTCGCCGCGCTGTCGATCGACCGCGGCATCTACTTCGCCATGAACTCCTCGCCGGCCCTGACCGGCGGCACCGTTGAGGGTGCTGTCACATTCGTGAACAGCCTCGGCCTGACCGGCGTCAACCTGACCCCCGAGATGCTCACCGAGACCGCGAAGAACGTGGGCGAGGAGACCATCGTGTCCCGCACCGGCGGCGCCCCGACCCTGTCGGTCGGCCTCGCCAACATCATGCACCAGCTTGTGGGCGGCTCGGGGATGATGGCGTTCTGGTATCACTTCGCCATCATGTTCGAGGCGCTGTTCATCCTGACCGCCGTCGATGCCGGAACCCGCGTGGCCCGGTTCATGCTGCAGGACAGCCTCGGCAACTTCTTCCCGAAGTTCAAGAACACGTCCTGGCGCCTGGGCGCCTGGGTCACGACCGGGATCATGGTCGCCGCCTGGGGTGCCGTGCTCGTGATGGGCGTCACCGACCCGCTCGGTGGCATCAACACCCTGTTCCCGCTGTTCGGAATCGCGAACCAGCTGCTGGCGGCCATCGCCCTGGCCGTCTGCCTGGCGATCGTGGCCAAGCGAGGGCTGTTCACGTACCTCTGGGTTGTGGCGCTGCCGCTGACCTTCGCCGCCGTCGTGACCATCTACGCGTCGTTCCTGAAGATCTTCTCGACCGTTCCCGGCGTGGGCTATTTCGCCCAGAATCGAGCGTTTTCCAACGCTCTGGATGAGGGACTCACCAGCTTCGGCACGGCGAAGACCGTCGAGGCGATGGAGGCGGTCGTGCGCAACACGATGGTGCAGGGCATCCTTTCGATCCTGTTCGTCGTGCTGGCCATCATCGTGATGGTCACCGCCGTGCAAGCCACCTGGAGGTCCTACAAGACCCGCAGCTTCGGCACCAACGAGGATGACGCGGTGGCGTCGCAGATGTTCGCCCCGTCCGGCTTCGTGGCCACTCCGGAAGAGAAGAAGCTGGCCGCACGTTGGGACGCCCAGATCGCCCAGGCCAAGCTGGTCAAGGCAGGGAGGACGACCCGCCGATGAATCTGCTCGCCAGTGTTCGCCGCGGCGCGAAGAGCTTCGCCTGGTTCATGAGGGGGGTCATGGGTGAAGACGCCTACGACAAGTACAAGGCCCACCATGAGGCCCACCATGAGGCCCACGACGAATCGATTCATGACCCGGATGCCGCCGCCTGCTCCGGACCAGTGATGATGACGGAGCGCGAATTCTGGCGCGACCAGACCGACCGCCAGGACATCAACCCCCAGGGTCGGTGCTGCTGAGCGGTTGCGCCACCATCACCCAGGGCTGCCCCCGCGAAGTATTGCTTCGCGGGGGCAGCCCCGTTTTCCTGTTTTCGCCGGCGACGCCGGTCAGTGCACGTATTCCAGCAGGTCGAGGCCGACCGCGCGCATCCCGTCGAGCACCGCGAGCCGGGACGAGAGGCGGGTGTCCGCGAAGGACATCGAGACCATGTAGGTCACCCCGGCGCGCGGGCCGCGCAGAATGCCGATCTCACTGCGCACGCCGGCATCCGTTCCGGTCTTGTTGACCAGCAGGAGGCCGTGATCGCCGGACCGATGCGCGAGCGGGTCGAGCCCGAACGCGCTGGCGACCATGGACAGGTCGGCGCCGAGCGACAGCCAGCCGAGCACGCGCTCGCTCGCCTCCGCATCGACGACCTCCCCCCGGGCCAGCGCCGTGAACAGCCAGGTGAGCTCCTTGGCGCTGCCGACCGAGAGCTGCGGCGCGTCATCGGGCCCGCGCCGGTCGCGCACAAGGTCGAGCAGGGCGGTGCGGCTGAGTCCGAGCTGCTCGGCGCGGGACCGCACCGCGTCCAGGCCGACTGCGCGGAGCAGCACATTGGTGGCCAGGTTGTCGTTGGTGGCACCGATCAGCGCAGCGAGGTCGGCGATCGGCAGCGAGGGAGCCTGCAGGTGCTGCCAGAGGCCGGATCCGGCGACCGAATCGGACACGGTGCGATCGAGGATCGTGTACGCGCCGAAGTCGGCGTCGCGGAGCCGGGCGGCGACCTCGGTCAGCAGAAGCACCATGCCGATGCCGGCGGTGGGCATGACCACGTGGTCGTCCACGGAGAACAGCACCCGGCCGGTGACCAGATCGGTGGCGCGGGCCGAAACCTGCACCCCGTCGACCGCGAGGTCACCGAGCGCCTGGAACCCGCGGCCGAAGTTCGCCGTGGCGTCCACGCCGCCGTGCCTGCCGCGGCGCGCCGATGAGTGGCGAGACCGGCGCTCTGAGTCCTGGGATGGCATGGCCACAGTGGGCAGGTCCTTACGTAGATTCGGGCTGCTCGACCCCCGTGACGCGGACTGACGGTCGCGCTGAGGTCACCAGATCGTAACGCGCTTCTCCGGGTCCAGCCAGAGAGCATCGTCCGGGGTGACGCCGAACGCCGTATAGAACTCGTCGATGTTGCGCACGATCTGGTTGCAGCGAAATTCGTTGGGCGAGTGCGGGTCGATCGAGAGCAGGCGGACGGCCTCCTCGTCACGCATCTTGAGCTGCCAGGCCTGTGCCCAGGAGAGGAAGAAACGCTGGGTGCCGGTGAGTCCGTCGATCACGGGTGGTTCCTGGCCGTCCAGCGAGATCAGGTAGGCCTTCCAAGCGATGGAGAGCCCGCCGAGGTCGCCAATATTCTCGCCGATGGTGAGTGCGCCGTTCACGTGGTGGTCGGGAACCTGGTGCGGGGCGAGCCCGTTGAACTGCTCGATCAGGGAGCTGGTGCGCTCGTCGAAGGCCGTGCGGTCTTCTTCGGTCCACCAGTCGGTGAGCAGCCCGGTGCCGTCGTATTTCGAGCCCTGGTCGTCGAAGCCGTGGCCGATCTCGTGGCCGATAACGGCGCCGATCGCGCCGTAGTTGGCGGCGGAATCGCGGGCATCGTCGAAGAACGGCGGCTGCAGGATGGCGGCCGGGAAGACGATCTCGTTGAAGCCCGGGTTGTAGTACGCGTTGATCGTCTGCGGGGTCATGAACCACTCGTCGCGGTCGAGGGGGTTGCCGATCTTGCCCAATTCCCGCTGGAACTCGAACTCGCTTGTGGCGCGAACGTTCTTGATCAGGTCGGCCGGGTCGATCGAAAGGGCCGAATAGTCACGCCACTTGACCGGGTAGCCGATCTTGGGGGTGAACTTCTCGAGCTTGTCGAGCGCACGGGCGCGCGTCTCCGCGGTCATCCAGTCGAGTTCGGTGATGCTACGGCGGTAGGCCTCGACCAGGTTGGCCACGAGTATGTCCATGCTCGCCTTCGCGCTGGGCTTGAAGTGCCGCTCGACGTAGATGCGCCCGACGGCCTCGCCGAGCGCCCCCTCGACGAGCGAGACGCCACGCTTCCAGCGCTCGCGCAGTTGGGGCGTGCCAGTCAGGGTGCGACCGTAGAAGTCAAAGCTGGACTCGACGAAATCGCTCGACAGGAACGCGGCGCTGGAACGGATGATCTGCCACCGCAGCCAGTCCTTCCAACCCTCGAGCTGGTCCTCGGTGAGCATCTCCGCCAGACCGGTCACGAAGCTGGGCTGGCGCACGACAACCTCGTCGAGAGCACCGGCCGGGCCGTCGAGCCCGTCAAGCCAGAGGTGCAGGTCGGCGCCGGCGGCCAGCGCGGTGACCTGACCCCAGGTCTTGAGGTTGTAGGTCTTCTCGCTGTCGCGCGAGCGCACCTTGTCCCAGTGGTGGGTGGCGAGCTCGGTTTCGAGAAGGAACACGCGCTCGGCGCGACCGGCGGCGTCCGCGGTACCGACGAGGCCGAACATCCGGGTCAGAAACGCCTGGTAGGCCTCCCGGATCGCGGCAAACTTCTCGTCGCGGTAGTAGGACTCGTCGGGGAGGCCGAGCCCGCCCTGCTCGACGAAGACGAGGTAGCGCTCGGGGTCCCCCGGATCGTTGTCGACGAAGAGACCGAAGGCGCCGGACACGCCCGCGCGCTCGAGACGGCCGAGGGTGCCGAGCAGCTCGGGGATGGAGGTGACGGCGTCGACGGTGGCGAGATCGGCCGCGAGCGGGGTCGCTCCGAGCTCTTCGACGCGGTCCTCGTCCAGGAAGCTGGCATAGAGATCACCGAATTTGCGCTCCTCGGTGCCGGGGGCGGCGGTCTGGGCTTCGAGGATGATCTCCCGGACGGCCTTCTCCGATTCCTCGGCGAGCAGGTAGAACGAGCCCCAGCGGGCCTTATCGGCCGGGATCTCACTGCGGGCGATCCACTTGCCGTTCACATGGCGGAAGAGGTCGTCCTGCGGACGCACCTCGAGGTCAAGTTCGTCGCGGTCGATTCCGGATGCGGTCCCCTGGTCAGTCATGCCTCCACCCTATTCGCACTTGCCGGTGATCGAGCCTGTCGAGACCCGGTCGAGGCCCGCTCGAAACTAGAGCGCAAGATCGCGGCGACGGATGCCCACGCCGGCCAGCACCGCGCCGGCCAGGGCGAGGCCCAGCATCCACCAGGCGCCGCTCCAGTCGACGTCGGCGGCGCCGATCGTCGGCGTGTGGGTGAACGGAGACAGGTTGAGCAGCCAGTCGGGCAGGCCGAACAGCTCGCCAAACTCGCCGATGAACGCCGCGCCCAACAGCACACCCCAGCTCAGGCCACTGCTGAGCCGCGGCACGAAGGCGAAGAGCAACGCGGCGATCGTCAGGACGAGCAGCGCGGCCGGCGCCTGGGCCACCCCGGAGGCCACGGCGCTGGCCACCCGGTCGGCCGTGTCGGTGGTGCCGGCGGCACCTGCCTCGGGCGACGAGGCGAGCCCGGCCGCGGCGCCCCCGGCGGCCTCGAGCAGCACCAGCGCGATGGCGACGGTGCCCACGAGGAGGTAGTCGACGAACCAACGGCCGCGGCGAAGCGGCAGGGCGAGCAAAAGCTCGGCGGAACCGTTGACCTCCTCCTGGCGCATGCGGATCATCGCCTGGGTTGCCGCCGCAGCAGCGATCACGCCCACCAGACCGAAGATGGTGTCCGTGAACAGGTCGATGATCGACGCCCGGCCGCCCGCCATCCGGGCCAGCGTATCGCCGATCTGCGAGCTCGACTCGACCAGTTCGACCACGGTTTCGCCCAGGGTTCCGGCGAGGACGCCGAGAACCAGGCCGGCAAGGGCCCAGCCGATCGTCGGCGCCCGCTGCAACCGCCAGGCCAGGCCGAGCGAACCGCCGAGTGTGCCCGATGCGTGCTGGGGGCCGGGCCGCTCTCCGATCAGGCTCGAGCCGAGGTCGCGCCGATGCTGCAGCAGCACGACCATCGCCACGAGCACGGCCGCGAGGGCCAAATCGAGCAGGAGCGGAGCCGGCCGATTCGTGCTGAACGCCTCCGTCTGCTGACCCCAGCCGATGGGTGACAGCCAGCTCGGCCAGGCACTGGTCATGCTCAGCCCGTCGGCGGATGCGGTGCCGCCGGCGTCGCCGAAGGCCCGCAGGGTGTAAGCGAGACCGATGAGCGCCGCCCCCAGGCCGTTCGCGCCACGGGAGGTGGGCATCACCTGGCCGGCCAGAAGCCCGACCCCGAGGAAGGTGATCCCGGTGGCGGCGACCGCGGCTCCGGTGGTGATCGCACCGGCGGCATCCAGCCCGGAGGTAAGCAGACCCAGCGTGACGGCCACCCCCGCGGCCAGGGCCGCGGCGATGCCGTGCAGCGCCGTCGCCAGCAGCGGGACCAGTCGGCCGGCGGGCGTCGCGGCGATCAACTCGGAGCGGCCCGACTCCTCCTCGGCGCGGGTGTGGCGTACGGCAAGGAACGTGCTCATGAAGGCCACGAGCGTGGCGAGGAAGGCGAAGATGAGGAAGAAGGTGACCGCGTGCTCACCCGGTCGCAGAGGTGTTCCACCTCGGAGAGAATATGGCTCGAGAGCAGAACGCCGACGCCATCCGCCGTCGCGGCCTGCAGCTCCCGGCGGAAGACGGCTTCCATCAGCGGATCGAGGCCCGAGGTCGGCTCGTCGAGGATGAACAGGTCGGCCGGGGCTGCCAGGGCCGCGATCAGCGCGACCTTCTGCCGGTTGCCCTTCGAGTAGGTGCGGCCCTTCTTGGTCGGGTCGAGCTGGAAGGCGTCGACGAGGTGCGCCCGGCGCGCACGATAGGCCGCAGCGTCCGCCGTTCCACCACGCAGCCGGCAGAGCAGGTCGATCGCCTCACCGCCGGACAGGTTGGGCCACAGGCTGACGTCGCCGGGGACGTAGGCGATGCGGCGGTGGAGGGCGACGGCATCCGTCCACGGATTCCGGCCGAAAACCGTGGCGGCTCCTCCGCTCGGGCGGTAGAGGCCCAGCAGCACGCGGATGGTGGTGGACTTGCCGGCCCCGTTCGGGCCGAGGAAGCCGTGCACCTCGCCGGGGGCGACCGTGAGGTCGAGTCCGTCGAGGGCCCGAACCCGGCCGAATCGCTTCTCCAGTCCTCGGGTCTCAATGACGCTGCTCATGCTGCCCAAGTTACGCCCCTCCGTCGCCCGTCAGTGGAGCGGCCCGCTCCAAAGGTTCCCACCCCGGCGGTCGAGCCCGTCGATACCAGAGGCCGAACTCCCGCCTCAGATCCGCTTGCTCGGCAGTGCGATCAGTGTCTGCTTCGGGTCGTTCTCGACCGGTGGTCGGAGCCAGTACTGGTTTCCGGTGCGGGTGATCTTCCAGTGCTGGTTGTGTAGCAGCAGGTGGTGCGGGTGGCAGAGCAGTACTCCGTTGGCGAGGTTGGTGTTCCCGGTGTCCTTCAGCCACTCGTTGATGTGGTGGGCCTCGGACCAGGCCGGTGACCGGTCGCAGCCGCCCCAGAGGCATCCGCCGTCACGTACCCCATTGCGGTCCGCTGTGCCTCGGTGAAGAGTCGTTCGTCGCGGCCGACGTCGATGATCTGGGCTTCCGCGTCGAACTTGATGCCGCGGGTGCCGGTCTCGCAGAGCAGCCGGTCGATGGTTTCCTGCGAGATCGGCACCGGGTTGCCCTCGATCTGCCCGTGAGCGGCGGGTTCGGTCGTTCCCGGCTCTTCGCCCGGGACCGCCGTGAGCGCCTTTTCGGTCACGATGACCCGCACCGAGGGTCGGCGGCCGCCGCAGACCCGGCCCGGGTCGGCCTCGCCGGCGATCTTCAGCAGCTGCAGCAGAGAGTCCGCGGCGATCTGGTCGGTGCTGCGGGGGTCGTCCTGCATCTTCTTCGCCCAGGCGGTAGATCTTCAGGTAGCGGTCGTCGTGGGTTTGCTTCTCGCGGGCGGCGATGCCGGCCTCGTCGAGCCGGTCGCGCATCCGGCGGGCCCGTTTGAAGACCTCGTCGGCATTCACCGTTGACGCCTCGGTGAGGAGCGCCGCGAGGGCCGCCGCGAGCTTCTCCGCGGTGACCGAGGCGTCGATCTGGCCGAGTCCGGCCCGAATCGACTCGGCCGCGTCGACGGAGAGGGTGCCGGCGGTCACGGCCCGGGCGATCGGCGTCGGGCGTCGAGAGCGTCGAGAGCGCCTCGTCGACCAGCTTGTCGGCCGCCTCGGTGTCGGCCATCATCGTGCCGACCGCGACGAGCTTGTACGCATCGCCCTTCGAGGAGCCGGTCCAGTTCTGGATGAGGGCCTCCGGCGAGAGGAACCCCTGCTGCGCGGCCAGCCCCGACTGGCCGAGCTCCGGGCGGGACGGACGGACGGGAGCGACGGGACGGGAACCGTCGGAGGTCGGGTCGCCGGGTCTCGACAGGCTCGACCACCGGGCGGGATCTACGACGGTGTTCGGAACGGCTGAACTAGAGTCTTGGGATCACCATCACCGTGCTTCGCCCGCAGCCCATCGACCGCGAGATCCTGCGCCTCGCCATTCCCGCCGTCGGCGCGCTCATTGCCGAACCGCTCTTCCTCCTCGCCGACTCCGCCATGGTCGGGCACCTCGGCGCCGTTCCTCTGGCGGGACTCGGCCTGGCCAGCGCCGTGCTTCAGACGATCATCGGCCTGATGGTCTTCCTGGCCTACAGCACCACGCCCGCCGTGGCCCGGTGGCTCGGGGCCGGCGACCGCCGCCGTGCGGTCGCCGTCGGCATCGACGGGCTCTGGCTGGCCCTCGGCCTTGGCGTGCTGCTCGCCATCGCGGGCTGGTTCGCCACTCCCCTGCTGGTCGGCGCCTTCGGAGCCGAGCCCGCCGTCACCGCCGCGGCCGCCAGCTATCTGGGCCTCTCAATGTTCGGCTTGCCGGCCATGTTGCTCGTCTTCGCGGCGACCGGCCTGCTCCGTGGGCTGCAGGACACCCGCACCCCACTGTGGGTGGCGGGGATCGGGTTCTCGGCCAACATCCTGCTGAATTCGGTGTTCATCTACGGCCTGGGTCTCGGCATCGTCGGGTCCGCCCTCGGTACGGTCGTCGCCCAGTGGGCGATGGTCGCCGTCTACCTGGCCGTCGTCGGCCGCCACGCCCGCCGCGAGGGCGCGCCGCTGCGCCCGCATCGGGCCGGGATGCTGCGGGGCGCGACATCCGGTGGCTGGCTGTTCCTGCGCACGGTGAGCCTGCGTGCGGCGATGCTGCTCGCGGTGTTCGTGGCCACAAACCTCGGTTCTCCCGAGCTGGCCGCCTTCCAGATCGCGATGACCCTGTTCGCCACGCTGGCGTTCGCCCTTGACGCGCTCGCGATCGCGGCACAGGCGCTGGTGGGCCGTGGCCTCGGCGCCGGCAACCTGGCCGAGGTGCGCGCTGTGCTCAGGCGCTGCCTCGAATGGGGTGTGCTGAGCGGGGCAGCCCTCGGGCTGCTGGTGATCGCCGCGAGCGGCGTGCTCGGCCGAGCGTTCACGAACGCGACCGAGGTCAGCGGCCTGCTGCCGGCGACCCTGATCGTGCTCGGGCTATCCGTTCCGCTCGGCGGGGTGGTCTTTGTGCTCGACGGAGTGCTGATCGGCGCCGGCGACGCGCGCTACCTGGCCCTGACCGGGCTGGTGAACCTGGCCGCCTTCGTGCCGCTGGCGATCGCGGTGCTGGTGCTGGCACCGTCGGGGGCCGCGGGGCTGGCCTGGCTGATGGCCGCTTTCACGTTCGGCTACCTGGGTGCCCGCGCGGTGACCCTCGGGCTGCGCGCCCGGGCGGCGAAGTGGATGGTCGTCGGCGCACGCTGACACCGGGGCATCCCGGGCCGCTAACGGTCGCGGCGCAGCTCGGAAAGCGGGCGCAGGTTCTCCCGTGCGTCGGCCTCCGCGACCTGCGCCGGAAGGCCAGGCGAGGCGACGGCGGTTCTAGCTGAAGGAGTCGCCGCAGGCGCAGCTGCTGCCGGCGTTCGGGTTGTCGATCGTGAAGCCCTGCTTCGCGATGGTGTCCTCGAAGTCGATCGAGGCACCCTCGAGGTACGGCACGCTCATCTTGTCGAGCACGACCCCGACGCCGTCGAAGTCCACGACGACGTCGCCCTCGAGAATGCGCTCGTCGAAGTAGAGCTGGTAGATCAGGCCGGAACAGCCTCCGGGCTGCACGGCGACGCGCAGGTTCAGGTCTTCGCGACCCTCCTGGCTGAGCAGGCTGCGCACCTTCAGCGCGGCGGCGGCGGTCAGACCGACGCCGTGGGCCGGTGCGATGGGGGCAATGGTGTCGGTCATGGGACTCCTCGGACTTCACGTTGCATGGACGCGTCGGGACCGCTCCGCTTGAGCGTTTCGCCTGCGCGAGTATCCAGACACTCTAAGCTCCCGCGGCCGTTCTGCGAACCCCGGAGGCTGCCGCCGGCATCCGCTGCGCGCCCGCGCCTCCCCGACGACCCCGCGACAACCTGCCGGTGACCCGCCAAAGCGAGCCGAAGTGTAGCCAGATGAAACCCTGAAGCCTAGGGTGAAGTGTTCTCGTTTTTTTTATGCGCGTGGTCCAGATGACCGCGACGCAGCACGGCGTGGCCCTGATTGTCTTTGATCTCTCAGCGGTGCGCACCTGAGCCGTCCTCACAACTCGTTCTCAGCCGGTCTCCTCACGGAGTCCGGCTCGGGATGACCGGACTAATATCCGGGTTGCCGGGATGGCAGAAGAGGTAAATATGTCTGACGTCCTGCTTGACCGCCCCGAACTTGCGGGGCTTGGTGTCTACGAATTCGGGTGGTCCGACTCCGATGCTGCTGGTTCCTCCGCCCGCCGTGGGATCTCGCCGGAGGTGGTGACTGATATCTCCAATCTCAAGGGCGAGCCTGAGTGGATGCTGCAGCGTCGCCTCAAGGCCCTTGAGTTGTTCGAGCGCAAGCCGATGCCGACCTGGGGTGCTGACCTGTCGGGCATCGATTTCGACAACATCAAGTATTTCGTGCGTTCCACGGAGAAGCAGGCCCAGACGTGGGATGACCTGCCCGAGGACATCAAGAGCACCTATGAGAAGCTCGGCATTCCCGAAGCTGAGCGTCAGCGTCTTGTCTCCGGTGTCGCGGCCCAGTATGAGTCTGAGGTGGTTTACCACCAGATCAACGAGGAATTGGCTGCGCAGGGTGTCATTTTCATGGATACCGACACGGCGTTGAGGGAGCATCCGGAGTTCTTCGAGGAGTACTTCGGCACGATCATTCCCTCCGGCGATAACAAGTTCGCGGCGTTGAACACCTCGGTGTGGTCGGGCGGCTCTT
>NZ_SOFT01000037.1:0-120950 GCF_004402645.1 Cryobacterium sp. TMT2-42-4 | reverse complement strand
CGCGCACGCCGCCGCCGCGGCCGCGGCCGACCGTGCTGCCGAGCAGGCGACCGAACGGGCGACCGAGCGCAGCGACGCCGACGCCGCCGGCAAGCCCCGCCCGGTGCTCCGCGGCGTCTCCTTCGACGCCCCGCGCGGCAAGCGCACCGCCCTGGTCGGCCCGTCCGGTGCCGGCAAGAGCACCATCCTGGCCCTGATCGAGCGCTTCTACGACCCGACCGGAGGCGTTGTGCGCATGGGGGGACTGGACATCCGCACCCTCGACCGCACCGCGCTGCGCTCGCAGATCGGCTACGTCGAACAGGATGCCCCCGTGCTGGCCGGTTCGCTGAGGGACAACCTGACCCTGTCCACGCCCGACGCCACCGACGAGGAGTGCATCGCCGTGCTGCACGCCGTGAACCTCTCCGAGGTGCTCGAGCGCGACCCGGCCGGGCTGGGCGCGGCGGTCGGCGAGTCCGGCGTGATGCTCTCCGGCGGCGAACGCCAGCGGCTGGCGATCGCGCGCGCCCTGCTGGCCGCGCCGCCCATCCTGCTGCTGGACGAGTCCACCTCGAGTCTCGATGGCGTCAACGAGCAGAAGATGCGGGCCGCAATCGACGCGGTCGCCGTGGACCGTACCCTGATCGTGATCGCGCACCGCTTGTCGACCGTGGTCGACTCCGACCAGATCGTGGTGCTCGACCACGGCCAGGTCATCGGCACCGGCACGCACTCCGAACTGGTCGCCTCGACGCCGCTCTACCGCGAGCTCGCCAAGCACCAGCTGCTCGTTTAGCCTGGGCTGCCCGAACGAATTCGACGGAGATTTAGTCTAAACCGCCAGTTTTGGGCCTGAAACACCCGATCCAGCCAAAATCTCCGTCGAATTCGTTAGGCGCATGTGACCCTGTCAGCGCGCGGACGGCGGGTAGCAGGGAGGGAACCAGGGCGGGTACCAGGGCGGGTAGCAGGGCGGGAACCAGGGCGGGTAGCAGGGCGGCCGGGACCGCGGGCGGTCAGCGGCGTGCGAAGCGCAGGGTGACCTGCTGGAAGGGACGCAGCTCGAGCGTCAGCGCGGAGCCATCGGCGGCAAACGGAGCCCGCGGCGCGGCCAGGGGGCGTTCCAGCAGGTCGGTTTCGGTGACATCCGTCGCGGCGAAGTGACGGATGACCCGCGCCCGCACCCGCGACCCGTGCGCCTCGTAGAGCCGCACGATCAGATCCCCGCTGTGGTCCTCGGCCAGCTTGACCGCCTCGACCACGACGGCCGGGTGGTCGACCTCGATCAACGGATCCACGCGGGCCGCTCTCACCCCGGTCACCGAACAAAGCGGCAGGTTCAGCCGGCACCCCTCCGCGACCGCCTCGGGGATACCGGCGCCGGCCCGCAACGGCACGGATGCCCGGTGCACCGCCGGGCGCAGCCGCTCCCGCACGAACCGGTCGATGCGTTTCTCCACGAGTGCGCCGTCGTCATGCATCGCAACCTGCGACTTCCCGTCGGGCACCGCTGCCCGACTGGCAGCATCGTACGACTGCCCCCCGGCCCCGCACGTCCGCCACTGCGGGCGCTCGTGAACCAATTCGACGGAGATTTTCGGATCTGAAGCGGTTTACACACCCGAAACAGCCCCACGGGAGCAAAATCTCCGTCGAATTCGTCAGGCAACGGATGCCGCAGCGCACCAGCGGCGCCGAGCCCCGCTACGCGTTTCGGAGGTTGTAGCGCACGCTCGCGAGCTCGGAGAGCAGCGCCGGCGGCACCCGGTCACCGAACTTGGCGAAGTACTCCTCGGTGAGGTCGCACTCGGCCAGCCAGGAGGCCGGGTCGATCGCAAAGAGCTGCTCGACATCCGCGTCGGCCAGGTCCAGACCCTTCAGGTCGAGGCCACCCTGGACCGGAAGGTGTCCGATCGGGGTGTCCACGGCGTCCGCGAAGCCTTCGACGCGGCGCACGATCCACTCGATCACGCGGGAGTTCTCGCCGAAACCGGGCCAGAGGAAGCTTCCGTCCGCGCCCTTGCGGAACCAGTTCACCTGGAAGATCTCCGGCGCCTTGCCGCCGAGACCACGGCCGACCTTGAGCCAGTGCGCCCAGTAGTCCGCCATGTTGTAGCCGCAAAAGGGGAGCATCGCGAACGGGTCCCGGCGCAACTCGCCGACGGTGCCCTCGGCGGCCGCGGTCTTCTCCGAGGAGATGGTCGCGCCCATGAACACGCCGTGCTTCCAGCTGCGGGCCTGGGCCACCAGCGGCACGTTCGTCGCGCGGCGTCCGCCGAAGAGGATGGCGTCGATCGGCACGCCGCCGAAGGCCTCCCAGTCGTCGGCGATCGACGGGCACTGCGCCGCAGAGACCGTGAAGCGGGAGTTGGGGTGGGCGGCCGGGCGTCCGGAGGCGGGCGTCCAATCCTTGCCCTCCCAGTCGATCAGGTGGCTGGGAGTGGTCTCGGTCAGACCCTCCCACCACACGTCGCCGTCGTCGCGCAGCGCGACGTTCGTGAAGATCGTGTTGCCCCAGACGGTGGCCACGGCGGTCGGGTTGGTGACCTCGCCGGTTCCGGGGGCCACACCGAAGAAGCCGGCCTCCGGGTTGATCGCGTACAGCCTCCCGTCGGGCCCGGGGCGCAGCCAGGCGATGTCGTCGCCGATGGTCTCGACCTTCCACCCGGGGATGGTCGGGCGCAGCATCGACAGGTTCGTCTTGCCGCAGGCCGACGGGAACGCCGCGGCCAGGTGCGACACGCCGCCCTCCGGGGAGGTGACCTTGATCAGGAGCATGTGCTCGGCCAGCCAACCCTCGTCGCGGGCCATCACGGATGCGATCCGCAGCGCGAACGACTTCTTCGAGAGCAGCGCGTTGCCGCCGTAGCCCGAGCCGAAGGACCACACCTCGCGGGTCTCCGGGAACTGCACGATGTACTTGGTGTCGTTGCACGGCCAGGAGACGTCCCCACGGCGGCGCCCTTCGGCGTCGACCAGCGGGTAGCCCACGCTGTGCACGGTGTGCACCCAGGGGGCTCCGGCCTCGATCATGTGCAGCACCTTCTGGCCCATGCGCGTCATGATGCCCATGTTCAGCACCACGTAGGGCGAGTCGGTGATCTCCACGCCGAGCTGGGAGATGGGGCCGCCAAGCGGGCCCATCGAGAACGGCACGATGTACATCGTGCGCCCGCGCATGCTGCCCGCGAAGACTCCCTGCAGCTCGCCCCGCATCGCGTCCGGGTCGGCCCAGTTGTTGGTGGGGCCGGCATCGCCCGGGTCGACCGAGCAGATGAAGGTGCGGTCCTCGACGCGCGCCACGTCCGACGGGCTCGTGCGGGCCAGGTAGCTGTTGGGGCGCCACTCCGGGTTCAGGTGGATGAGCTTGCCTTCGGCTACGAGCTGTTTCGCGAGCACATCGGCTTCGCGCAACGATCCGTCGCACCAGACGACGGCGTCGGGCTGGGTCAGCCGGGCAATTTCGTCCACCCAGGCCTGCAGGTTGGGGTCGGTGGTGCCGGCGACATAGCGGGACTCGCCCCCGCCGGTCTCGACTCGGGAATTCGCGATCGTCATCTCCTGGCCTTTCGTGGTCAATCCGGCGTGAACCAGTGGTCTGCAGTCGTGGGGGGACGCAAATACGCCCTCCCTCTCCACAATGATCCACCGATGCCACCGGTGCCGGAAGTGCTCAGGTTAAGAACAGCGAATCTTTCGTTATCGTTAAGGAATGTCGACACGTGCCGCTGATCTGATCACCCTGGGACTCCGTGTCCGTCATTTCCGGGCCGAGCGCGGCTTCACGCTCGACCAGCTCGGCGAGCAGGTCGGCATGGCCGGGAGCCAGCTCTCCCTGATCGAGAACGGCCGCCGCTCCCCCAAGCTGTCGACGTTGCAGGACATCGCCACCGCCGTCGACGTGGAGCTCACCGACCTGCTCAAAAACGAAGCGCCGAACACGCGGGCCGCACTCGAGATCGAGCTGGAGCGCGCGCAGCGCAATCCGCTCTACGGCGCCCTCGGCCTGCCGCGGGTGAAGATGACCAAGGGCATGCCGATGGCGGCGCTCGAGTCCCTTCTCGGCCTGCACCGCGAACTCGCCCGCCGCGCCAGCGAGGCCATCGCCACGCCGGAAGAGGCCCGCCGCGCGAACACGGAACTGCGCGAACGGATGCGCGAACAAGATAATTTCATGCCCGACATCGAGCAGCTCGCCGAGGACCGAGTGCGGGCATCCGGGCATGTGTCGGGCGCCCTCACCCACCGGGAGGTCAGCGTGATGGCCGAGCAGCTCGGCTTCAACCTCATCTACGTCAATGACCTGCCCGGCTCGACCCGGTCGGTCACCGACCTGGTCAATCACCGCATCTACCTGCCGCCGGCGTCGATCCCCGGCGGTCACGGCTTGCGCTCGATGGCGCTGCAGGCCATGGGGCACCGGCTGCTCGGCCACGAGCGGCCGGGCAGCTACGCCGAGTTCCTCTGGCAGAGGCTGCAGATCAACTACTTCGCGGCCGCCTGCCTGATGCCACAGACGGCATCCGTCGCGTTCCTCTCCCACGCCAAGCGCGAACGCGAACTCTCGGTCGAGGACTTCCGCGACGCCTTCGGGGTGACCCATGAGGCCGCGGCGCTGCGACTGACGAACCTGGCCACCTCGCACCTGGAGATGCCGCTGCACTTCCTACGCGTCACCGGCGACGGCGCCCTGCAGAAAGGCTACGAGAACGACGACCTTCCCCTGCCGGCCGACGTGACCGGCTCGATCGAGGGCCAGTTCGTCTGCAAGCAGTGGAGCGCCCGAAGCGCCTTCACCCACACCAACCGCACCACCGAGTTCTACCAGTACACCGACACGCCGGCCGGCACCTTCTGGTGCGCCACCCAGACCGGGGCAACGGATGCCGGCGAGTTCTCGATCAGCGTCGGCGTGCCCTTCGTTCAGGCCAAGTGGTTCCGCGGCCGGGAGACCACGCAGCGGGCGGTGTCCCGCTGCCCGGACGAGTCCTGCTGTCGCCGCCCGGCCTCCGAGGTCTCCTCGCGCTGGGCCGGCAAGGCCTGGCCGAGCGCCCGGCTGCACGCGCACGTGCTGTCGCCGCTGCCCAGCGGTACCTTCCCCGGCGTCGACGACACCGAGGTCTACGAGTTCCTCGAGGCGCACGCCGCGGAGTAGTGGGGAACCTGGCGCTGAGCCTCTGACGGCACGGCGAGGGTCAGGGTCCGACGGGGCGGCACGGCGAGGGGCAGGGCGAAGGTCAGGGGCGGGCGGCGAACGCGGTGGCTGTGCCGCGGGCGGTGAGGCTGACCCGGCTGCCCACGACGGTGCCCATCGTGCCGTGCTGCCTTACGTGCACCAGCGTTCCGGGGCTCTGCGTTCCGAAACTCTGGGAAAAACCGGGCGCCGGGGCGCCCCCGGAGAACAGGCGCACCGCCAGCTGCACCTCGGGCCCGTAGAAATCGACCGCTTCGACCTGGCCGGTGCAGGAGGCGGCGGAGGCGCCATCCACCCCTCCGGACTCGCAATGCTCGACCATGATCTGCTCCGGGCGCAGCATGATGCAGGCGTCGCCGCGCAGGCTGGTGGGGGCGACGGCGACCGTGCCCAGCGCGCAGGCGGCGAAGCCGTCCGAGATGGTGGCCGGCAGCACGACCGCGTCGCCGAGGAACCGGGCCGTGAACAGGTCGACGGGGCGCCAGTAGACCTCACGCGGCGGCCCGACCTGGCAGAGGTTGCCGTCGCGGAGCACCGCGAGCTGGTGGGCGAAGCTCATCGCCTCCGCCTGGTCGTGGGTGACGAGCACCGTGGTGATGCCGGCGCGCTCCAGCGTTTCGGCGACGATGTCGCGGGTTGCCGCCCGCAGACCGGCATCGAGGGAGGAGAACGGTTCGTCGAGGAGCATCACCCGCGGCTGGCGGGCGAGGGCCCGTGCCAGGGCCACGCGCTGCTGCTGGCCGCCGGACAGCTCGTCCGGGCGGCGGGCGGCGAAGTCGGGCCTCAGCGACACCATCTCGAGCAACTCGCTCACGGCACGGGCGCGTTGCTTGCGCGTGCCGCCGCGGAGCGCCGGGCCGAGGCCGAACGCGATGTTCTGCCCCACGGTGAGGTGCGGGAACAGGGCGCCGTCCTGCGCGACGAAGCCGATCCCGCGCCGATGCGCGGCCACGGCCACTCCCGGGCCGGCCACAGTGCGGCCGAGCACGCTGATGGTGCCCGAGTCGGGCAGCTCGAAGCCGCTGATCAGGCGCAGCAGGGTGGTCTTGCCCGACCCGGACGAGCCGACCACGACCGTGCGGCTACCCTCCGGCACCGAGAGGGCGATGTCCTCGAGGATACGGGCGCTGCCGAAGCTCTTGTCGACCCCGGACAGTTCGATGGCGGCGGTCATGACACGCTCGTCAGCCGGGAGCGGGCGAACAGCAGGTAGGTGACCGGCAGGCTCAGCACGATCATCAGCAGGGCGTAGGGCGCGGCGCCGACATAGTTGATGTCGTTCACCTTCGACCAGAACTGGATCGCGAGGGTGCGGGTGCCGCTCGGGGCCAGCAGCAGCGTAGCGGTCAGCTCGGTGACGATGCCGAGGAACACGAGCGCCCCTGCGGCCAGGGCCGAGGGTGCGAAGAAGCGGGTGGTGACACTGAGGAACGCGGCGAACGGATGCTTGCCGAGCGACCGGGCCGCCTCCTCCAGTCCGACCGGAACCTGTGCGAGCCCGGCCCGGAGGTTCACCAGCGCGCGGGGCAGGAACATCAGCAGGTACGTCACGATCACCAGCACGGCGGTCTGGTAGAGCGGCTGCACGAAACGGATACTGATGGTCACCAACGCGAGGGCCGTGACGATTCCGGGGAGGGAGCTGGTGAGGTAGTTGACCGATTCGAGGCCGCGGGACAGCCGGCTCGGGTAGCGCACCGCGAGGAATGCGATCGGGAACGCGAGCACACAGGTGACCGCGGCGCCGACGAGGCCGTAGCCCACGGTCTGCAGCAGGGCCTGGACCAGCACGGCATCGGTCCACACGGCCAAGCCGCCCTGGTAGAGCCAGCGGATGACGCTCCAGAACGGGACTCCGATCGCGAGTGCGAACAGCCCGCCGAGGAACAGGTAGCCGACCGGCGTGAAGGCGCGGAGGGAGCGCCGCGGCGTGACCCGGGCCACACCCGAGCCGATGCGGGCGTACCGGGAGCGTCCGCGAGCACCGGACTCCCCGATCAACAGGAACAGGCACAGCAGCACGAGAACGCCGGCGAGGGCGTTGGCTGCGGGGCCGTTGAACGTGGACCGGTACTGCTCCACGATGGCGGTGGTGAAGGTGTCAAAGCGGATCATCGCGAACGCACCGTATTCGGAGAGCAGGTGCAGCCCCACCAGCAGGGCGCCGCCGAGGATCGGCAGCCGCAACTGCGGCAGGATGACGCGGAAGAAGACGCCCCAGGCACCGCTGCCGAGCGACTCGGCTGCCTCTTCGACCGTGGGGTCCAGCCGCCGGAGCGCGGCGACGCAGGGCAGGTAGACCAACGGGAAGTACGACAGGGTGGCGATCAGAACCCCGGACCAGAGCCCGTTCAAGGAGGGTACGGCGCTCACCCAGCCATAGCTGTTGACGAAGGCCGGCACCGCGAGCGGCGTCGCCAGGAGCACGGCGAACACCCGGTGGCCGCGCAGGGAGGTACGGCCGACCAGCCAGGCGGCGGCCACCCCGATCGCCGCGGTCAGCGGCACGGTGATCACGACCAGCCCGATCGTGTTCAGGAGCAGCTCGCCGACCCGCGGCCGGAACACGAGCGCCGAAAGGGTTGGCCAGCCGGTCAAGATACCGGTGACGATGACGTAGCCCAGCGGAAGAAGCCCGAGCACGGACACGGTGACGGCGGCCGCGACGATGAATGGTGAGGGTCGTTTGCCGACCCGGACGGCGGCATCCGTGCGCCCCGCTGGCCCCGTTGCGCCGGTTTCGGCGATGGCTCCGCGACCGGCGTCCGACGGGTCGGGCGCCGGTTTCGCGGTCGAGGGGGCTGCAGGTATCACCAGTTTCAGCCTAGAGGAAACCGGCCTCGGTCATCAGATCAGTGACCTTGGTGCTGTTGAGTTTGGACGGGTCGATGACGGGGGCGTCGAGTTCGCGGAGCGGCACCATCGCGGGGTTCGCATCGACCGCGTCGGAGACGGGATATTCGAACGAGGTGCCGGTCTTCAGGATTTCCTGGCCTGACTTGCCGGTGATGAAAGCGAGGAACGCCTGAGCGGCCACGGGGTTCGCGCTGGTCTCGAGCACTCCGCCGCCGGAGACGCTGACGAACGCACCGGGATCCTGGTTCTTGAAGTAGTGCATCTGGGTGCTGGAGCTGTTCTCGCCCGTACCGGCCTGGTCTGCGAACCAGTAGTAGTGGTAGATCACGCCGCCGGGGATCTCACCCGCGTTGACGGCCTTCATCACGGTGCTGTTGCCTTTATAGACGACCGCGTTCTCCTTCATGGCCGCGAGCCAGTCGCTCGTTGCGGCTTCGCCCTTGAGCTCGAGGAGCGCACTGACGATGGCTTGGAAGTCGGCGCCGGAGGGCGACGCGGCCCAGCGGCCGGCCCAGGCCGGGTCGGCGAGGTCGAGCAGCGAGGCCGGCAGTTCGTCCGCGCTGATCATGCTCGGGTTATAGGCGAACACGGTCGAGCGGGCGGCGATACCGGTCCAGGTGCCGGTGGACGGCTGGAACTGCTTGGGCACTTGGGCCAGCGTGGCGTCGTCGACCGGGGCGAACAGGCCGGCCTTGTCGACGAGGCTGATCGCGGGAGAGTTCTCGGTGAGGAACACGTCGGCCTTCGACGCGGTGCCTTCCTGCACGAGCTGGTTGCCGAGTTCCGAGTCGTCGCCGTTGCGGAGCGTGACGGTGACGCCGGTCTCCGCGGTGAATTCGTCGGCCCAAGCCTGGGTCAGTTCCTCGTGCTGGGCGTTGTAGACCGTAATCGAACCCGACGGGGTGGACGCGTCGGTCGCACCAGGAATGGATTCCTCGGGTGCGCTGCACCCGGTCACCCCGAGCAGGGCCACCGTTCCGATAGCGGTAAGCAGTGCCCATCGGCGTGTCAAGATCATCGTGTTGCGTCCCTACTGTTGTGCGGGCAGAACCCACAGTTCTTTTAGGTAAGCCTACCCTAAAGAGTCAGCGTCGTCGGGGCCGCAGGGGAATACACAGGCTCGGCCCCGGTCAGCGGGGCGGCATCCGGATGGCGCCGTCGAGCCGGATGGTGTCGCCGTTGAGCATCGGGTTCTCGACGATGTGCCGCACGAGCGCGGCGAACGCGGCCGGGTCGCCGAGCCGGGAAGGGTGTGGAACCTGCGCCGCGAGGGACTCGCGCACGTTCGCGGGGAGCCCCTGAAGCAGCGGGGTGTCGAAGATGCCGGGCGCGATCGCCACCACCCGGATCAACGACCGGGCGAACTCGCGGGCGAGCGGCAGGGTCATCGCGGCGACGCCGCCCTTCGAGGCGGCATAGGCCGCCTGGCCGATCTGCCCGTCGAAGGCTGCGACGGATGCCGTGTTCACGATCACACCGCGCTCCGGGACGGTGGCGGCCGTCTGGTCGATCGTGCCGGGGGCGCCGTCCGTGCCGTTGGTCCCGGGGGCTCCGTCCGTGCCGCCGACCGGGTCGGTAGCCTGCATGGCGGCCGCGGCCAGCCGGATCACGTTATACGTGCCGACGAGGTTGATGCGAATGACCCGGTCGAAGTCGTCCAGCGGCAGCGGGGCCCCGGTGCGGTCGACGGTGCGCTGGCCGGGGGCGATGCCGGCACAGTTGACCACAATGCGCAGCGGGGCGATCGCGGCGGCGGCGTCGACGGCGGCCTGCACGTCCTCGGTGCGGGTGACGTCACCCGGCACGAAACACGCCCGGCCGCCGATCACGACCGCCGCCTGCTCCCCACTGGTGCCGGGGAGGTCGAGCAGCACGACCGCTGCCCCAGCGTGGGCCAGGGCGGTGGCGGTGGCCAGCCCGAGGCCGGAGGCGGCTCCGGTGACGAGGGCGGAGCATCCGTCGACGCGCATCTCAGAGCCGTTCGATGATGGTGGCGTTGGCCATGCCGCCGCCCTCGCACATGGTCTGCAGGCCCCAGCGGCCGCCGGTCAGTTCGAGGTGGTTGAGCAGGGTGCCGAGGAGCCGCGTGCCCGAGGAGCCGAGCGCGTGGCCGAGAGCGATGGCCCCGCCGCGCGGATTGAGCAGGGCCGGGTCGGCGCCGAGTTCGCGCAGCCAGACCAGCGGCACGGTGGCGAACGCCTCGTTGACCTCGTAGGCGTCGAGGTCGTCGATGCTGAGACCGGAACGCTCCAGGATGCGCCGGGTCGCCGGGATCACGCCCGTGAGCATCAAGAGCGGGTCGCTTCCGGTCACCGCGAAGCTGTGGAACCGGGCGCGCGGGTTGAGGCCGAGCTGGGCGGCGCGCTTGGCGCTCATGATCAAAGCCGCGGAGGCGCCGTCGGTGAGCGGCGACGAGTTGCCGGCGGTGATGTGCCAGTCGAGTTTCGGGAAGCGGGCGGCGAGGGCGTCGGTGCGGAACGCCGGCGGCAGGGCGGCCAGGGAGTCGAGGGTGGTGCCGGGGCGGATGGTCTCGTCGGCGGCCACGACCCGGCCGTCCCGCAGAGTCGTCGGCCGCAGTTCGCCGTCGAAATCGCCGCGTTCGGCGGCGGCCGCGGCGAGGCGGTGTGAGCGGGCGGCGAAGGCATCCAGTTCACCGCGGCCCAGTTTCCACTTCTGGTTCATCAGCTCGGCCGAGACGCCCTGGTTGACGAGCCCTTCGGGGTAGCGGTCGCGCATCAGCGTGCCGTGCGGATTCGGGATCTGTCCGCTCTGCTGGTTCTGGTGGCTCTGCCCGCCTTGCTGGTTCTGCGGGCTCTGCCCGCCTTGCTGGTTCTGCGGGCTCTGCCCGCCTTGCTGGTTCTGCGGGCTCTGCCCGCCTTGCTGGTTCTGCGGGCTCTGGGCCGTGCCGAGCGACGAGCCCAACGGCACGCGGCTCATCGATTCCACGCCGCAGGCGATGACGATGTCGTAGCTGCCGGCCCTCACGCCCTGCGCGGCGAACGTGGCCGCCTGCTGGCTGGATCCGCACTGCCGGTCGATGGTCGCGCCGGGCACCGAGTCGGGAAAGCCCGCGCTGAGCAGGGCGGTGCGGGTCACGTTGTAGCCCTGCTCGCCGACCTGGCTGACGCAGCCGCCGATCACGTCCTCGACGAGCGCGGGATCGAGCCCGTTGCGGGTGACCAGTTCGCTCAGCACCCCGGCCAGCAGGTCCGCGGGGTGAACGCCCGAGAGGGCGCCGCCCGGTTTGCCTCGACCTGACGCGGTGCGCACGACATCGACAATGACAGCCTCGTTGCTCATGACCTCAGCCTAGGCTTCCCGTGCCGCCGCGGCGCGGAGCGAGGAGCGCGTGTGGGCTGCGGGCCGCGGGTGGGGCTAACTCAGGAGATCCGGTGGGGAATCTATCGGCCGGCGGATCCCGCCGCACTGGTCCGGGGGCTCACAGAACGCGGCCGACGTATCTCCTGAGTTGGCCACAAACCCGGCAGGACAGGGGCGTGCGGGTGGGACGCGCGGGTTCGGGTGTAGCGGGTGGGACGCGCGGGTTCGGGTGTAGCAGGCGGGACGTCAGCCCGAGAGCGCCCACATCGCGACGGCGCTGGCGGCGGCCACGTTGAGGGAGTCAATGCCGTGCTTCATCGGGATCTGCACCACGGTGTCGGAGGCCGCCAATGCGTCCGGGGTGAGCCCCTCACCCTCCGCGCCGAGCAGCAGTGCCAGCCGTTCGTGCTCGTGCCCGGGGAAGTCGCGCAGGCTCACGGCATCCGTTGTCAGGGCGAGCGCGGCGAGGTGGAAACCGTGCCGGGTGAGCAGCGCGCGGGTACTCGGCCAGTCGCCGACGCGGGTCCAGGGCACCTGCAGCACTGTGCCCATCGAGACGCGGATGGCGCGACGGTAGAAGGGGTCGGAGCAGCGCGGTGTGACCAGGATCGCGTCGGCGCCGATGGCCCCGGCGGAGCGGAAGATCGCGCCGACGTTCGTGGGGTCGGACACATTCTCGAGGATCACGATGCGGCGGGCGCCGGCGAGTAGCGACTCCGGGTCGGGCAGCTCGGGCCGGTGCATCGAGGCGATCACGCCGCGGTGCAGCACGTAGCCGGTGAGCTCGGCGAGAAGCGCCCCCGGGCCAACGAAGACGGGCACGTCCTCGCCGACGAGGGCGCGGGCCTCCGGGGCGGTGTTGCCGAGTGTGAGCACCGACCGCGGCCGGTGTCCGGCGCGCAGCGCACGCTCGAGAACCAATGCCGATTCGGCTATATACAGGCCGTTTTCGGTGCCGCGCGCCTTCTTCAGGGCCACATCGGTGAGGTGGGCGTAGTCCACGAGCCGCGGATCGCTGAGGTCGCTGATCTCGATGACGGGCATCCGATCAGTCTAATCGCGGGGCGGTGGCGGGTGCGGGCGTGGGCGGCTGGTTGCGAGGGCGGGCGGTCGGATGCGGGTGGCGAGTGGCCGGCGTGCCGCTCTGGGGCTAACTCAGGAGATCCGGGCGGCGGACGGTAGCCGGCACCCGGAACAGTGCAGCGATCTACGGATGCCGCAGCTCATCTCCTGAGTTAGCCGCACCGCTCGACGTGTCGGCACGGTCGAGGATGCCGGTCGGGACGGTACGGTCCTGTCGGCCCGGTCGTGTGGTGGTGAGATCATGGCTGCGGCTTCCTCCCGGCCAGGTGGCGCCCGGCATCCGTCAGTAACCGGTCAGCGTCAGGAACATCCCCGCGGCCATCAACGTCATCGCCAGCGCCATACTCAGGTGCTGGGCCGACTCCAGTCGGAGCGTGGCCGGCTCGATCCCCGACCCGGCCGGGCGGCGCGCCGACCGCGCGGCGCTGGCCGCAAGGGCAACGGATGCCGCAGCCAGCAGCACCACAAGCCCGGCCGGCAGCATTCCGCCGTCGGTGATCGCCCGCCCGTGCCCGGCATGGGCGCCGTTTCCCACAGCGGGCCCAGCGGCAGCGGGCGCAGCGGCAGCGGTCGCAGCGGCAGCGGTGGCACTGGCCGGGGCACTGGTTCCGGCGCCAGCGCCGGCCACCGCGACCGTGCCGACCGAGCCGACCGAAGCCTCAGTCGACGCCGCCGGCAGCATCGCGACCCACATCACGGACATCAGCAGCAGCGATACGGCGTGATGCGCGGCGGGCATGCGGTGACGCCGGTCCAGCAGAGCCAGCAGCGCCACCCCGACCAGAAGCCCCGCCCAGGCCAAGGAGCCGAGCAGCTGCACGCCCGGCAGAACCATGTCGGCGCACGAGACGGTCATGACGACCATGGCGGGAGCCGCGACCAGGGTGCGGCCCGGCATCCGGAGCCCGGCGAGCGCGCACGCCGCACCCAGGCCGGACGCCGCGACGGCGGCGACCAGGCACACGGACACCCAGATCGCGGTCATTTCGGATCACGATAGGCCGGTCTCCCCCGCGGGTCTTGCCGGTCAGCGCACGGATGCGCGGCGGCAGCGCACGGATGCGCGCACCGTGGCGAGAGCGCTCCGTGTGGCTAACTCAGGAGATTCACCGCGGCGAAACCACCATCCCCCACCTGTGGCGCACGGGTTCGCACTGGCCCGGGCCGAATCGACCGCACCGATCCCAGAACTCCTGAGTTAGCCGCCGCGAACCCGGCATAAGTTCTGCACTCTGGCGGGTCGCCGGCCCGGGCCGCCGAACGACCCGAACGGGGGCTCGACACGGCCCCCCACAATTTGCGGGAGTAATACACGAGGAGGATTCGGACCCGAGGACCGGGAACCCGCGAACGCGGGCACGCCGACATGGTGGTGTGGCCAACTCAGGAGACGCGCCGCAGCACCCCCTCACTCCCCGCACTGGTCCGGGCGACGGATGCCACGCGGCACCCGAATCTCCTGAGTTGGCCACACACACACACACACACACACACACGCACGCGCACGCGCACACACTCCGAGTGCATAGCTCCTGCGGCGACCGGGGGCCACGAACCACGAATGCGAGAATGGCACCGTGTCGACGTCAATGAGCGGGGTAACGGGATGAGCGAGCAGAGCAAGCCCAGCGGGCCGAGTGCCAACGGCCCGAACGGAGCGCCGCATTCGCAGACCCTGTCGCGCGGCATCCGCGTGCTCGAGATTCTCGCCGACGCCGACGAGGCCCTGACCATTGCCGACGTGGCCGCCGCCCTCGGCGTGCACCGCTCGATCGCCTACCGAATATTGCGCACCTTGGAGGACCATGGGGTCGTGATCCGGGATGCCGCGGGCGCCGTACGCCTCGGCCCACGGATGGCCGCGCTCGCCCGCGGTGTCTCCCGCGGTCTGCAGGCCGCGGCGCTGCCCGAGCTGACCAGCGTCGCGAACGAGTTGGGGATGACAGCCTTCGTGACCGTGCTGGACCGGGCGGAGGTCGTCACCCTGGTCAGCGTGGAACCGCGGCAGGCGCACGCCACCGTCGCGCAGCGCCCCGGCACGCGGCATCCGCTCGGCCGGGGTGCCCCCGGGATTGCCATCCAGTCCCTGCTCACGGCGGCCCAGTGGGTGAACCTCAGCGAGAGCGCCCGCCGCGGCGAGGCCGCCGACGTGCGTGCACGCGGCTACGCCACCAGTCATGACGAGGTCCTTCCGGGGCTGGCCTCCGTGGCGGTGCCGCTGGTCGTGCCCGGTGAGGCACCGGCGGCTCTGGCGGTCGTCTACCTCGGCACCGGGCAGAGTGATGCCGAGATCGGCGCGCGACTCGTGACGGCCGCGGCCGTAATCGCGGCCGACCTGCGCTAATCGCCGGCGCACCGGGCCAGACGCGGGCGCCGCCGGCTCGGCGCACGGCGGCGTCCGGCCCGGCGCGCAGTGGCATCCGGACCACGAGACGGCGGCACCATCCAGGCTCCCCCGGACGACCCCGTTCCTACCCCTGTAGATAATATACGATCTGTGATACCGTTTCGAGATCGCACGATTCCAGCACCACACAGGGAAATACAAAGGGGTATTCCATGGCATTGACGACCGACCGAACGAGCGCCGCGAAAGCGACCGCCGCGAAACGACACGAGGAACGCCGGGTCCTTGCCGGCACCATGGTGGGTACCACCATCGAGTGGTACGACTTCTTCATCTACGCGCAGGCCGCCGGCCTCGTGCTGGCCGGGCTGTACTTCGCCCCGCTCGCCAACGACAACGCCGGTCTGGCGCAGCTCGTGGCCTGGGCCTCCCTCGGCATCAGCTTCCTCTTCCGCCCACTGGGCGCAATCGTGGCCGGCCACCTCGGTGACCGCCTCGGCCGCAAGGCCATGCTCGTGCTGACCCTCGTCATCATGGGCGCGGCCACGGCACTGATCGGCCTCCTGCCGACCTTCGAGCAGATCGGCGTCTGGGCGCCGATCCTGCTGATCGTGCTGCGCATCCTGCAGGGCTTCTCGGCCGGCGGGGAATGGGGCGGTGCCGCCCTGATGTCCGTCGAGCACGCCCCGGTCAACAAGCGCGGGTTCTTCGGCGCATACCCGCAGATCGGCGTGCCGACCGGGCTCATCCTCGCCACCGGCGTCATGCTCCTGGTGACCAGCACGATGAGCGAGGAGGCCTTCCTCGCCTGGGGCTGGCGCATCCCGTTCCTCGTCTCGGTGCTGCTTATCGTGGTCGGCTTCATCATTCGCCGCTCGGTCGACGAGAGCCCCGTCTTCAAAGAGATGCAGGATCGCAAGAAGGAATCGGCCGCCCCGCTCCGCCAGCTCTTCCGCGGCCACTGGCGCCAGGTCGTCCTGACCGCCCTGATCTTCATCGCCAACAACGCCGCCGGCTACCTGTTGATCGCGTTCTTCTCCTCCTACGCCACCAAACCGGTCGAGGCCGGCGGCCTGGGCATGGAACGCTCCCCCGTGCTGCTGGCCAGCACCATCGCCGCCGTGTTCTGGCTCGCGTCGACGATGATCGGCGGCATCCTGTCCGACAAGATCGGGCGCATCCGCACGTTCCAGTTCGGCTACGCCTGGCTGTTCCTCTGGGCCGTCCCGATGTTCCTGCTGATCGACACCGGAGAGATCCTCTGGTTCACGGTGGCGCTCGTCGTGCTGGCCAGCGGGCTCGGCTTCTCGTACGGCCCACAGGCGGCGCTCTACGCGGAGATGTTCCCGGCTCAGGTACGCTACTCGGGCGTGTCCATCGGCTACGCCATGGGTGCCATCCTCGGTGGGGCGTTCGCCCCCCTGATCGCGCAGCTGCTGCTGGACGAGACCGCCTGGTCACCGTCGATCGGCATCTACATCATGGTGCTGGCCACGATCTCCTTCGTCGCGGTCTCCGTGGTGAGGGAAACCCGTGGAGTCCCGCTCGGCATTTCCCAGCACGACTAGAAAGCCGCAAAACATGCCGAACTCGACCTCCGTGGGCGCCTCCGACGTCAGCGCAAGCAGCAGAGCAGACGTCAGCGCAAGCAGCAGCGCGGGGAGCAGCGTCACCGCCACCACCGATCTCGCCCCACCGGGCAAGATCATTGCAGTGCACCTCAACTACCCGAGCCGGGCCGCCCAGCGCGGCCGCACGCCGGAGCAGCCGTCGTACTTCCTCAAGCCGGCGTCGTCGCAGAGTTCCAGCGGCACGCCGGTGGAACGGCCCGACGGATGCGAGCTGCTGGTGTTCGAGGGCGAGATCGCGCTGGTGATCGGGCGCCGCACCCGCGGCGTCTCGCCCGAGGAGGGATGGGCGGCGGTTTCGCACGTGACCTGCGCCAACGACTTCGGCGTGTACGACCTGCGCTACGCCGACAAGGGCTCGAACCTGCGCTCGAAGGGCGCCGACGGCTTCACCCCCGTCGGGCCGACGCTGCTGCCGGCGGCCGGCCTCGACCCGGCAGCGCTGCGCATCCGCACCTGGGTCAACGGCACGCTCGTACAGGAGGACACGACCGCCGACCTGCTCTTCGGGTTCGGCCGGCTCGTCGCCGACCTCTCGCAGCTGCTCACGCTCGAGCCCGGCGACCTGATCCTCACCGGCACGCCGGCCGGATCGTCGGTCGTCGTGCCCGGCGACATCGTCGAGGTCGAGGTGGATGCCCCAGGCGCCCCGGGCGCACCCCGCACCGGTCGCCTCGTCAGCCCGATTCGGCAGGGCACGGTGCCGTTCGGCGCGTTCGGGGCCGGCCCGCGGGTCGACGATCTGCAGCGCACCGAGGCGTGGGGTTCGGCGGAGGCGGCCGGGCTCGCGCCGGCATCCGTCACCGCACCTACAGCGGAGCAGACGCCCCCGCCGTTCGCCCTCACCCCCGAGCTCACGGCCCGGATCAACAGTGTGGGCACCGCCACCCTCAGCGCCCAGTTGCGCAAGCGCGGGCTCAACTCAGTGTCGATCGACGGCCTCGGCTCGACCCGGCCGGGCGCCCGTCTCGTCGGCCGGGCCCGCACACTCCGGTACATTCCGGCGCGGGAGGACCTGTTCGAGGCGCACGGCGGCGGCTACAACGCCCAGAAGCGCGCCTTCGACTCGCTCGGGCCGGGCGACGTGCTCGTGATCGAGGCCCGCGGCGAGCGCGGCACGGGCACGGTCGGCGACATCCTCGCCCTGCGCGCCCAGATTCGGGGCGCGGCCGGCATCGTGACGGATGGCGGTGTGCGCGATCTGGCGGCCGTCACCGCCCTGGAGATCCCCACCTACCACGCCGGACCGCACCCTGCCGTGCTCGGACGCCGGCACGTGCCGTGGGACACGGACCTGACCGTGGCCTGCGGCGGGGCATCCGTGCAGCCCGGCGACGTGATCGTCGGGGACGCCGACGGGCTGATCGTGATCCCGCCGCACCTGGTTGAGGAGGTGGTCGCCGCAGCCATCGTGCAGGAACGCGAGGAGACCTTCATCGCCGCGATGGTCTCGGCCGGGCACGGCGTCGACGGGCTCTACCCGATGAACGCCGAATGGAAGGCCCGGTATCGGGTCTGGCTGGAGGAGCAGGCATGACGGCCTCGGTCTCGGCTGGCTCGGCAGGCGTCGCAGCTGGCTCAGCTAGCTCGGCCGGCGTCCCGACTACCGGCGCGGAGGCGTCGCTGAGCAAGGCGCAGCTCGCCCACCGATGGATCCGGGCCCGCATCTCCGACGGCAGCTTCAGCCCGGGCTACCGCCTGGTGCTCGGGCAGATCGCCCGGGAGATCGGTGTCAGCACCGTGCCGGTGCGGGAGGCTATCCGTCTGCTGGAGGCGGAGGGTCTGGTCACGTTCGAGCGCAACGTCGGCGCCCAGGTGGCCATGCTCGACGTCACCGAGTACACCCACACGATGCAGACGCTGGCCCTCGTCGAGGGTTACGCCACCGCCCTGTCGGCGCCGCGACTCGACCCGGAAACGCTGCTGCGCGCCCGGGAGATCAACACGGAGATGGACGAGTGCCTGCACCACTTCGACCCGGTGCGTTTCACCAGCCTGAACCGCGAGTTCCACTCGGCCCTGTTCGAGGCCTGCAGCAATGCGCACATCCTCGACCTGGTGCAGCGGGGCTGGAGCCGGCTCGGCACCCTGCGCGAATCTACGTTCAGCTTCGTGCCCGGCCGGGCGCACGAGTCCGTCGCCGAGCACACCGCGCTGCTCGACCTGATCGAGGACGGCGCCGATCCCCTGCAGATCGAACTTGCCGCGCGCGACCACCGACTCGGCACCCTGAACGCCTTCCTCGCCCAGCAGCACGCCGCCCCCTCCGCCTCCGCCCCCTGACAGCCAATCCCGCAACTGTTCCCGTAACGGACGACTGTTGCCCGCACACCGGGAACACTCGTCCGATTCGGCAACAGTCGCGAACGCATCCGATGCCCTCGAAAGGAAGAACAATGAAGTTCCGCACCGACCCGAGTCAGATCACGGGCTCTATCGCGCCCCTGATGAGCCCGTTCACGGCCGACGGCGCCGTCGACCACGCCGGCCTCACCAACCTCGTGAACTGGCAGCTCGCCTCCGGCACGCACGGCATCTCACTCGGCGGCTCCACCGGCGAGCCGAGCTCGCAGACCATCGCCGAGCGCGCCAGCGCGATTTGCACCGTGGCCGCCGCGGTCGGCGACCGGGTGCCGTTCATGCCCGGCACCGGCTCGGCCAAGCTCGACGAGACCCTCGAGCTCACCGCCGCGGCCCGGGACGCCGGCGTCGACGCCGCCCTGATCATCACCCCCTACTACGCCCGCCCCACCCAGGAAGCCCTCTACGTCTGGTACAAGACCGTGGCAGAGGAGTTTCCGGACCTGCCGATCGTCGCCTACAACGTGCCCAGCCGCACAGCCGTGGACATCGCCCCGGAGACCATCGCCCGCCTCTACCGCGATTTCGACAACTTCGTCGGCGTCAAGGAGACCACCAAGGACTTCGAGCACTTCTCCCGGGTGCTGCAGCTCTGCGGCCCCGAACTGCTGGTCTGGAGCGGCATCGAACTGCTCTGCCTGCCCCTGCTGGCCCTCGGTGGCGTGGGATACATCAGCGCCACAAGCAACATCGCCCCGGTCGCGCACGTCGAGATGTACAACGCGTGGATGGCCGGCGACATCGAGACGGCCCGGCGCATCCACTACGGCCTGCACCCACTCGTCGACCTGCTTTTCGTCGAGACGAACCCGGCCCCGGGCAAATGGGTGCTCGAGCAGCGCGGCCTGATCGAGAGCGGCTTCGTGCGCCCGCCGCTGATCACGCCGACGGATGCGGGCATCGCCAAAATGCAGACGCTCCTGGCCGCCGGCGAGCAGTACCTCTCCCCCGTCGACGGCTTCACTGTCGCCGGCTTCACCCCGAAAGCAGCCTGAGCCATGACCGAGACCGCCATGACCGAGACCGCCATGACCGGCGCAACCACCACGAGAACCCGCGCGCAGCATGTGCCCGAGAACCTGCCGACCCGCATCCAGCACTACATCGGCGGCCGGTTCGTCGACAGTGTCTCCGGCGCGACCTTCAACGTGCTCGACCCGGTGTCGAACCAGACCTACGCCACCGCCGCGGCCGGCCAGAAGGAAGACGTGGACCTCGCCGTCGCCGCCGCGACCGACGCCTTCGTGACCGGGCCGTGGCCGAGGATGAAGCCGCGCGAACGCTCCCGCATCCTGAACAAGATCGCCGACGCCGTCGAGGCCCAGGATGCCCGCCTCGCCGAACTCGAGACGTTCGACACCGGCCTGCCGATCACCCAGGCTCTCGGCCAGGCCAAGCGGGCGGCCGAGAACTTCCGCTTCTTCGCCGACCTGATCGTGGCGCAGACCGACGACACCTACCAGGTGCCCGGCAGCCAGATCAACTACGTCTTCCGCAAACCGGTCGGCGTGGCCGGGCTGATCACCCCGTGGAACACCCCGTTCATGCTTGAGAGCTGGAAGCTCGCCCCCGCACTGGCCGCCGGCTGCACGGTCGTGCTCAAGCCGGCCGAGTTCACACCGCTGTCGGCGAGCCTGTGGGCGGAGATCTTCCGCTCCGCCGGGCTGCCCGACGGGGTCTTCAACCTGGTCAACGGGCTGGGTGAGGAGGCCGGGGACGCACTGGTCAAGCATCCGGATGTCCCGCTCATCTCGTTCACGGGCGAGACGACCACGGGTCAGACCATCTACCGCAACTGCGCCGCGAACCTCAAGGGCATGTCGATGGAGCTCGGCGGCAAGTCCCCCGCCGTGGTCTTCGCCGACGCCGACCTCGATGCCGCGCTCGACTCGACCCTGTTCGGGGTGTTCTCGCTCAACGGCGAGCGCTGCACCGCCAGCAGCCGCATCCTGGTGGAACGCCCGATCTATGACGACTTCTGCGCCCGCTATGCGGCCCGGGCACAGCACATCGTGGTCGGCGACCCGCACGACCCTGCCACCGAGGTCGGCGCGCTCGTGCACCCCGAGCATTACGCCAAGGTGATGAGCTACGTCGAGATCGGCAAGAGCGAGGGCCGCCTGCTCGCCGGCGGCGGCCGCCCCCAGAACCTGCCGGAGGGCAACTACGTGTCTCCGACCGTGTTCGCGGATGTCGCCCCGACGGCCCGCATCTTCCAGGAGGAGATCTTCGGACCGGTCGTGGCGATCACACCGTTCGACACCGACGAAGAGGCCCTCGAGCTGGCCAACGGCGTCAAGTATGGCCTGGCCGCATACATCTGGACCAGCAACCTCACCCGGGCGCACACCTTCGCGCAGTCGATCGAGGCGGGCATGGTCTGGCTCAACTCGCACAACGTTCGGGACCTGCGCACCCCGTTCGGCGGGGTCAAGGCCTCGGGCCTCGGCCACGAGGGCGGCTACCGCTCGATCGACTTCTACACCGAGCAGCAGGCCGTTCACGTTTCCCTCGGGCCTGTGCACACCGCCCGCTTCGGCGCCCACTGATCTCGGGTCCCGGGTCCCGGGTCCCGACACGCTCGACCACCGACACGCTCGACCACCGCGACATCTCAATGAGGAGGATTCCATGACCACCACCCCCATCCCCACGCCGACCGCGACCCCGCCGGACATCCTGCGCTGCGCCTACATGGACATCGTCGTCACCGACCTGGCCCGCTCGCGTGCATTCTACGTCGACGTGCTCGGCCTCGTCGTGACCGAGGAGAGCGACACCGAGATCTACCTGCGCAGCTTCGAGGAGTTCATCCACCACAACCTGGTGCTGCGCCAGGGCCCGGTCGCCGCGGTCGCCGCGATGGCCTTCCGGGTGCGCGCCCCCGAAGACGTGGGTTTGGCCGAGGCCTGGTATCAGGAGCTCGGCTGCCGCACCGAACGCCGCATCAACGGGTTCGTGAAGGGTGTCGGTGACTCCGTGCGCGTCGAGGACCCGCTCGGCTTCCCCTACGAGTTCTTCTACTCGGTCGACCACGTCGAACGCCTGGCCTGGCGCTACGACCTGCAGGGTCCCGGCGCCCTCGTGCGCCTGGACCACTTCAACCAGGTCACCCCCGACGTGGGCCTCGGCCGCGGCTACCTCGAGGACCTCGGCTTCCGCGTCACCGAAGACATCCAGGACGAAGACGGCGTCACCTACGCGGCCTGGATGCGCCGCAAGGACACCGTGCACGACACCGCCCTGACCGGCGGGGACGGCCCGCGGATGCACCACATCGCCTTCTCCACACACGAGAAGCACAACATCATCTACATCTGCGACAAGCTCGGCGCCCTGCGAATGTCGGACGTCATCGAGCGCGGCCCCGGCCGCCACGGCGTCTCGAACGCGTTCTACCTCTACCTGCGCGACCCCGACGGCCACCGGGTCGAGATCTACACCCAGGACTACTACACCGGCGACCCCGACAACCCCGTCGTCACCTGGGACGTGCACGACAACCAGCGCCGCGACTGGTGGGGCAACGCGGTCGTGCCGAGCTGGTACACGGATGCCTCCCTGGTGCTCGACCTGGACGGCAACCCCCAGCCGGTCATCGCCCGCACCGAGTCCAGCGAGATGGCCGTCACGGTCGGTGCCGACGGGTTCTCGTACACCCGCAAGAACGACGTGGAGCACGGCTTCAAGCTCGGCAATACGCTCTGACACTCACGTGCGGGTGGTGTCAGGCCGTGCGCAGTTCCCCGCGCAGGATCGAGTCGCCGGAGTGCTGCGGGTCGCCGTCGTCGGGTTCCGCGGAGACGTCGACCAACGGGTACTGCGACAGGTCGACGCCGTCGGGGATAGCGAAGCGCCCGGACTCACCGTCGAGCAGTCCGATGCTGATCAGCCCGGACGCATCCGCCTCGATCAGCCACACCTCGCGCAGATCGGTGTCGGTGCCCACCCCGGTGACGTCGAGCACGACCTCCCGGTGGCCGTCGGCCGTCTTCGCGACGTAGGCGCTGCCGGCGGCGTCCCAGCCGGGGTACGGGTCCAGCTGGGCCTCGGCGAGTAGCACCGGCGCGGGTTCCTGCTGCTGTGTGGACTGCCACCAGATGCCGCCGCCGAGGCCGCCGAGCAGCCCGGCGATGCCGGCGGCCACGGCCATCGGCACCCAGTTGCGGCGTCGTGGGAGGGGGCGCAGGGCGGAGCCGATGTCGGTGACCGTGGCGGACGGGGTCTCGACAGACTCGGCCACCGGTGCAGGGGTCTGGACAGGCTCGACCGCTGCAGGGGGCTGGTCCGCTGCAGGGGGCTGGTCCGCTGCAGGGGGCTGGTCCGCTGCAGGGGGCTGGTCCGCTGCCTCGTAGTCGCTGCGCCCGGGGGTGGCGGCCACGGCGTCGGACAGGCCGAGGGCGGCGTGGATGCCGGCCCAGACTCGATCGCCGGGCTCCACGAGTTGCACGCTGCGCGCGGACCGGCCGACATGGGCGGTGTTCTGCAGGGCGATGAGTTCCAGTGAGCACTCGGGGCATTCCGACAGGTGCTGGCGTTCGGGTTCGGTGAGGTCGAACTCCGTCATTGCAATGAGAGCAAGGTTTTCCCGGTCAATGTGTGTCATCGTTCGCCTCCAATCTGGTGCGCAGTCTCGAAAGACTTCGGCGGATGTGACTCTTAACGGTGCCGAGCGGCAATCCGAGGTTATCGGCGATTTGGGTGTGCGTGAGATCGTCGTAGAAGGCCAGCTGCATCACCTGCTGCGGAACGGGTCCGAGCCGGCGAAGTTCGTCGCTCATCAGCACACGATCCGCGATGTCGGCGGATTCGTCGGTCTGGCTGAGCGCGGTGTCAACGAGGACAGCCTCCTCGACCCGCCGCCGTCGTGAGCGGGCCTCGTGGGCATCCGCAACGGTGTGCCGGGTGATCCCGACGAGCCAGGCCGGCAGAGGCGACCGCGACGCATCAAATCCGTCCCGCCCGCGCCAGGCGGCGATGAAGACCTTCTGGGTGACGTCTTCGGCTTCGCCGGGATCGCCGAGCGAACGAACGGCGATCGTGTAGACGAAGGATGACCAGCGGGCGTAGGCCTCGGCGAGCGCACGTTCGTCTCCCGCTCGAAACGCGAGAACGAGCTGGGCGTGGTCATCTTCGCCGGTGAGTGCCGTCACGTCGTATCGGTGTCCCCCGGTTGGTGAGCGCATCGGGAGGTCGTACATGTCAGACTCCGCCGGAGAGCAAGCCTCGACCACCGTGATGACCAGCATAGCCACCCCTCTGCGTCATGGTGCCTGGGTCATGCGATTGGACTCGCCGAGACGATTACGTTGGACAGATAGGTGCGGGCGTCGTAGTCGAATTCGCCGCCGCAGGTCACAAGGGTGAGCCGGTTGGGACCGGACCGGTCGAAGATCGAGTCCCAGGGCACATCCTGTTTGGCCACGGTTTGAACGGATTCCACGGAATAGCGGCGCTCCTGACCGTCGTCGGTGGTCACCACGATCTCGGTGCCCGCACGCGCCGAGGCGAGCTGGGCGAACGGTCCGATGTCGTAAATCAGGGAGTCGACGTGGGCGGCGATCACGGTCGCGCCGGTGGTGCTGGCCGGTGACGGTCCAAAGCGATACCAGGCGGCGAGCGAGGGGTCTTTTGGCAGCTCCATCGCCCCGTCGTCGGCCAGACCGACGGACTCGATTGCCATGTCGATTCCGAGGGAGTCGACTCGGATGGTCTGGGGCGGCCGGGCCTGCGGGGTCTGGTTCTGATCCAGCGAGGAACTGACGGTCGGCACGTCGACCTCGGCGACGGGCAGCGGGGCCGACGGCGTCGGAGTCGGCGCTGCGTTCGTCGGGGGAACGTAGGCCGTGGGCGATGATGTGCTCGGGGCGCTGCTGCAGCCCGTGAGCAGGGCGAGAGCCACAGCGAGCACTGTGAAATTGCCCGCTGTGGCTCTCATTGTGGATCTCCCTTTCTGACTGGAGTGACTAGCGGCGAGCCGCGGACAGGCGACGCACACCGACGACGGCGGCGGCGACCAGACCCATCAGCGCGGCGGCGAAGCCACCGACCATGAGCCCCGTGGAGTCGTCCGCCTGGTTGGTGGCGACGAGACCGGCCTCACCGGCGGGGATGCTGTCCGGGTTGGAGTGAAGCCCGTCGATGGTCTGAACGGCCAGGGCCAGGTTCTTGTCGGTCAGGCTGCCCCACGCGTAGACGATCGTGTTCGTGCCCTCTGCGACGTTGACGTCTGCCGGGCCGATCACCGGGTCAGTCGTTCCGGTAGCGGCGACGGCGGCCGAGATGGTGCCGGCCGGCAACGTGAGCACGGATTCCTTCGGGTTCACCAGGGCGGTGATCGCAACGGCTCCGTTGGCGAGAACATCGACCGCGGGGGCTGCTGCCACGTGGCGAACCGTCAGGCGGCCCTCCCCGGCGGCGAGCTGCGAGATGTCGTTGGTGAACAGTGACGCCGTGGGCTTGCCGGCCTCGTCGAGGTGCGCGGCGGCGGTGTAGTTCTTGCCGGCTTCGAGCGGGAGGTCGACCGGGCCGATGGCAGGTGCGCTGGCATCCGCTGCGTCCGACGCGGTGATGGCCACCTTGTAGGTGCCGGGTGCGAGGTCGAGTGGACCGGCGAGGTCGCCGGGCTTGAAGTCGTCCAGGGTTAGCTTGTCGTTCACGTAGACGTCGACGGTGAGGCCGGGAACTCCGTGGAACACGGACAGCTTCGCGACGTCTTCGGCTGCCTGTGCCGGAGCGAGGCCGCCGAGGGCGACGAGAGCACCGAGAGCGCTGGCCGTCATTCCGATCTTGAGGGACTTGTGCATCGTTTCCTCCTGCGTAATGGGTCTGTGAGTGGGTCACTCTGAAGAGATTCTTGAAACCTCTCTAACCCCTACTTCTCTCGCACGTCCCCAAACGGATGCACATGCATGGAAATCTCTGTAAAACTTTTTTGCGGGCTGCAGGTCGCGCGCGATTTCATCGGCTCGCCGCGGCGCGATGCAGGGAGATGTCCCGGCGGAAGACCAGCATCACCACCACCAGCGACACGGCCGAGAACGCGGCCCCGCCCGCGAACATCGCGGGGTAGCCGAGCCACGGCTCGAGCAGGGACAGCGCCAACGGCACGAAGAACCCCAGGTAGGTGATGCCGTAGTAGATCGCGGTCAGCCGGGCGAGGTGGTCGGGCGGCGCGATCCGCTGCACCTCCTGCAGCCCCGACACCATCAGCAGGCCGTACGCGGCGCCGAGCAGGGCCGCCGCCGGCAAAATCAGCCAGAGCACGGGTGGGCTCACGGCGACGGATGCGAGCAGCAGCGACCCGACGGTCAGCAACAGCGCGAACATGATGCCTCGGGCATTGTGCCCGGCGGTGATGCGGTGGCTGAAGAGCTGCAGCGACGCTCCCGCGACGAGAGCCACCACGCAGAGCAGGGCCGCGAACGCCACCGGCGCGGACGGGATCTCGGTCGCGGCGAGCGCCGGCAGGATGGCGTAGGCGGTCGTGGCCGTTCCGAAGACCCACGGCGCCACCGGCACGATCAGGAGCAGGAACCGCGGGTACGGGGAGATGGCCGGGTGGACGGCCGGCAGGGCCCCGGCCGCGATGCCCCGTCCCTGGGACTCCGGGGTGCCGAACAGGAGAAGGCCGAAGAGCACGGCGATGACGGTGTGCGCCGCGTACGGCAGCACGCCGGGGAACGGCGCCCACTGGGCCAGCGCTCCGGAGCTCGCCGCGCCGAGTGCGAAACCGAGGGACAGCGCGATGGTCGCCCGTCGTGCCCCCGAGGAACGGTCGGCCCCGAAGTCGAACGGTCTCGCGGAGAGTTCCTTCACCCAGCTGGTGCCCACGGCCATGGCCAGGCCGAGGGCGACGCCGGAGAGGATGCGGCCGGCCAGCAGCATGGGCACATTGCCCGCGGACAGGGCCAGCAGCACGCTCCCCGCGATCGCGACCCAGGGCGCGGGCAGCATCAGCGGTCGGCGGCCGAACCGGTCCGACAGCGGGCCGGCGATCAGTAGCGCCGGGATGATGCCGAGTACGTAGGCCCCGAGCAGCAGGTTCGCCAGCTGGTTGGAGAACCCGTCCGCCTGTCGGTACATCACCAGCAGTGGGGTGAATTCGTTGCCGCCCCAGGCGACGGCGAAGATCGCGGCGGCCGGCGCCAGCCAGTACTTCCTGCCCCGGGCGCCGGTGAACGAGCCGGATCCGGTGGTCGAACCTGTCGAAACCGAACCCATCGCATCCTGGATGTCGGTTGTCATGACGGTCCCCCGGTCGGCATTCGGCGGCCTCGGCAGCGAGGCCCGCACACCCCCAGCCTAGGGGAGGCGCCGGGGCTCACTCCCCCGCCGGCTCCGAACCAATTCGACGGAGATTTTGCGATATGAGCGGGTTTTCGGAGTGTTGGACGCGGTTATGGGCACAATCTCCGTCGAATTCGTCAGGGACAGGGCCAGGTCGAGCCGAGCTCGCGCGTGTGGCCAACTCAGGACATCCGTCGCCCGGTGGCCCGGCCGCCCCGGACCAGTGCGGAACCAGCGCGGATGTCCGGGCCGGCCCGGACGGATCTCCTGAGTTAGCCCCAACGCCGGCCGGTTGCCCAGCAGCGCCAGCCGGATGCGCAGCATCTCTTGTGCGGTTCGGGCAGCCCCCACGCGCTCCGCCACAGCCCGGACTCGGGGCGCTCAGGCCAGGAACTGCAGTGCGGCGCGCTTGAACTCGCGGGAGGTGAGCGTGTTCACGTGGTCCCGGCCCGCCAGCTCGAGGTAGTCGGCACCACGCGCGCGGGCGAGTTCGGCGACCCCGGCGGGGATGGAGTCTGCGCCGCCGGCGACGTAGAGCACGGGGATTTCGGCCGGCACGTCCAGCGAGGAGCCGGCCACCCCGCCGACACAGGCCACGAGGGCCTCGCGGTCGGCGCCGGCGGTGATTGCGGCACCCAGTATCGCCGCGATCGACGGGTCGGCGGAGACGGTGCCGTCGGTCACGAACCGGCGCACGGCATCCGGATGCCACGTCTCGAACAGTTCGTCCGGCCCGGCTCCGCCGAGCACCAGTCGGCGCACCCGGGACGGCGCCAGCCGCGCGAGCGCCGCCGCCACACGCGAGCCCATCGAATAGGCGACCACGTCGACCTGCTCCAGGCCGAGGGCGTCGAGCACGACCACGAGGTCGGCGGCGAGTTGCCGGGGCAGGTAGTCGATGCTGCGGTGCGGCTTGTCGCTGCGTCCGTGACCGCGGAGGTCGAGGGTGATCACGCCGCGCCCGGCGTCCTGCAGGGCTCGCACCCAGCCGGTGCCGACCCAGGTGACCTGCGATGTCGACGCAAACCCGTGCACGAGCAGGATCGGGCGCTCGCCGGGCACGACGTCGTAGGCGATCCGCACGCCGTCGAGGCGCCGCGCGAACAGCGCCCCGCCTGCAGAGCCCGCCAAAGCAGAAACCGCCGGAGCAGAGCCCGCCGCGGCCGGCCCCGACGGCGTCGGACTCGCCCGGTCGGTCACCCCCACGCTCAGACGACCACGTCGGAGGTGACGAGCACGGCACCGGCATAGGCCAGCTCGCCCAAGGCCGCGTCACTCGTGTCCGGGGCGACGCCGGCGACGAGGTCGGTCAGTACCCGCACATGCTGGCCATGGCCCCGCGCGTCCAGGCCCGACGCGCGCACACAGTGGTCGGTGGCGAGGCCGACGATGTCGATGTCGGTCACCCCGTTCGCGATGAGCAGCTCGCCCGTCTTCTCGCCGTCCTCCGAGATGCCGTCGAAAATGGAGTAGCCCGCTTGGCCCTGCCCCTTGCGAATGTGGATGGTCGTGTCCGGCAACAGCAGCGAGGGGTGGTACTCGGCGCCGGGGGTGCCCGCCACGCAGTGCACGGGCCAGGAGTCCGTGGAGTCGGGCTCGCCAGCCCGGGCGAAGTGGCCGCCGTTGTCGCTGTCGGGGTCGTGCCAGTCGCGGGAGGCGAAGATCACGTCATAGGCATCCGGATGTTCCGCCAGCAGCGCGCTGACGCCCGCGGCCACCGCAGACCCACCCTCGACGGCGAGGGCCCCGCCCTCGGTGAAATCGTTCTGAACGTCGATGATAAGCAGGGCCCTGGTCACGGATTGCTCCTTCTGTCGCCGGTTGTAGTCAGGAGTTTGACAGGTTGTCGCCGCAACGGAAGAACCCGGCGGTGATGGTGTCGAGCGCCTGCTTCGCATTATCGCTCACATCCCCGAGCGCGTAAACGGCGAAGGTGAGCGGCGTGCCATCGGCCGCCCGGATAATGCCGGAGAGCGTGTAGCCGGTGTCGATCCAGCCCGTCTTGGCGAAGACGGAGCCGTCGGCGACGGCGTTGTCGCCCGTGAACCGGTCGCTGTAGGAGAGCGATCCGGTGGGTCCACCGGCGATCGGTAGGCCATCGAAGATGACGCCGAGGTCGCCGTCGCGGGCGTTGATCTTGACGAACAGCCGGGTGAGATACGACGGCGGTACGGCGTTGTCGTCGCTGAGGCCCGAACCGTCCCGGATGATGATGCCGGTCGTGTCGATGCCATAGGCGTCGAGCGCCGTGACGACGGACTCCTGCAGGGCGCCGAAGGTGTTGCCGGCCCCGGACTCCACCGCGACGAGCCGGGCGAGCATCTCTGCGAGGGTGTTGTCCGACACGATCAGCGACTGCCCGATCAGCACGGACACGGGCTGGGACCGGGCGGCGGCGAGCTGTTCGGCCCCGGCCGGCGCGGTGCCGACGCTGACGCTCACGCCGCCGCCGAGCGCGGCGGCGAAGGCCGCGCCGGCGCGCCCGACGGGGTCGGAGCTGCGTGAAGAACTCTGGCGTGAGGGGTCGTCGCGGTCACCGTCGACCTGCAGGGCGGTCACGTCGGGCATGGAACCGGCGTTGCGTTCCAGTTCATCCCAGCTCGGTTCCCAGCCGGGCCCGCCGAAGAACGAGGCGTCCAGCACGAGGGAGGTGATCGGCGGGTTCTCCGGGTTCGCCTGCCAGGCGGCGAGGGTCTGGCGGGCGAGCTCATCGACGTGGGCTGCGCCGGGGTAGACGGATTCCGTGCCGGTGGGCAGGCGCGTGAGGGTGAGGTCTCCCCCGCCGACCAGAACGACAGACCCCGGCGTGCTGCCGGTGACGACGGTGGTCGTGGCCCGGTAGTCCGGTCCGAGCACCTCAAGGGCGGCGGCGCTGGTCAGCACCTTGAGCACGCTCGCCGTGCGTGAGGAGGTATCGCCGCCGCGGTCGAAGAGCACCTCGCCGGTGCTGGCGTTGACGACCTGGGCCTGGAATTCAGCCAGCCGGGGGTCGGCGGCCAGCGCTGAGACCGAACACGTACGCAGGTTTCTGGCATCGGAGGCGGTGGCCGGCACGGGGCGCTCCGAAACGGGTTCCGCGGCCGGCACGTTCACGCTCGCACCGGTGTTCGCCGCGGCGATGGAGGCGGTGGCCGCGGCATCCGGGGCCCGGGTCGACGCCCCGATCAGGACGGCACCGGCGCCCAGCAGCAGCGCCACGGCGACGAGAACGGCCGCGAGGCGTTTGCGAGGCTTCGGTTCTTCCACCCGTGAACCCTACCCGCCGGGCGTGTGAGTCACCCTGTGCTTCGCTAGCGCGTGGCCCCCGGCGCGTGCCGGGCGGCGAGCCAGGCATCCAGTTCCGCGGCCGGAAGCGGCCGGGACATGTGGAAGCCCTGGGCCTCGTCACAGCCGTACCGGGTCAGCTCGGCGTAGGCGACGGCGTCCTCGACGCCCTCCGCCACCATGCGCACGCCGAGACTGTGCGCGAGCGCGATGATCGAGGCCACCAGGGCCGCGGCCCTGGCGTCGTCGGCCATCGGGAACACGAAGGACTTGTCGAGTTTGAGCTCGTCGATCGGCAGGTCCCGGAGGTAGGCGAGGGAGCTGTAGCCGGTGCCGAAATCATCCACGGCAATGCGGATGCCGCTCTCTCGCAGACGGATCAGGATGTCCCTGGCCCTGGCCCGGTCTTCCATCAGGAACTCTTCGGTGATCTCCAACATCAGGTCGGCGGCCGACAACCCCCGCACCTGGATCATGGCGGCGATGCGTGCGGGCAGATCGGACTCGATCAGGGTGCTGGGAGACATGTTGACCGCAACGGTCAGCGGTGTTCCCTGCGCACGCCAGACCGCGGCCTGGTCGAGCGCCTTTCCCAGCACGATCCGGGTCAGGTCGCGCATGAGCCCGACGTCTTCGGCCAGGGTCAGGAACAGGTCGGGAGGCAGCAGACCCCGGCTCGGGTGCTGCCAGCGCACCAGCGCCTCCACACCGTGCACGTGCCCGGTGGCCAGCTCGATCTTGGGCTGGTAGTGCAGCACGAGTTCGTCCGTGGCGAGGGCGCCGCGCAGGTCTTCCATCATCCGCAGCCTGGAGTCGCCGTGATCGTCGTCGGAGCAGACGAAGACGTGGTGCCCGCTGCGGGAGGACTTGGCCTTGTACATGGCCATGTCGGCCTTGCGCAGCAGCACCTTGAGGGTGTCACCCTGGTCGGGGAATAGGGCGATGCCGATGCTGACGTTGGACTCGATCGCGATGCCCTCCAGCGTGAACGGCCGGGCCAGGACCGCCCGCAGCCGCACGGCCGCCGCCACGGCCTCGTCGTGGCCGGCGTCCTGGATCAAAAGCGCGAACTCGTCGCCGCCGAGCCGGGCGAGAAGATCGCCCGGTCGTCGCTGATCGAACAGGCGCGATCCGGCCTGCACCAGCAGCAGATCGCCGACGTCGTGGCCGAGACTGTCGTTCACTTCCTTGAACCGGTCGATATCCAGGAGCAGCAGGGCGCTCCGGTGGCCGTCCCCGGGCGCGAGGTGAGCGGATGCCTCGGCGTAGAGGGCGCGCCGGTTCGGCAGCCCGGTCAGGTCGTCGGTGCTCGCCTGGCGGTGAAGGTCGGCCATCCGCCCGATCTGCCGGGAGGCGAGCTGGGTGCGCACGGTCCCGAGCACCAGGGTCACGCCTGCGAGGAGCACGGCGCCTGTGGAGATCTTCACCTGCGTGCCGAGGACGAGCACCGCCATCCCGGCGATCGTGGCTGCCCCGGGCACCGCGAGGGTCCACACGCCGCTCAGGGGGCGCCGGGCGGTGACACCGGGCCGAGCCAGGTCCCACGCCCAGACCGCAATGAGGGTGAGGCCGAGCGCCCAGCCCGCATCCAACGGCTCCCCGAAGGTGTACGTTCCGGCGGAAACCTGGAAGGCGTAGACGGCGTCGGTTGCCGCGAAGATCAGGAGTCCGAGCACCAGCAGGGCCCACCGTCGGCCCACGTCGAGTCCGCGGGCGGCGGCAATCCCCGTGATGACCGACACGAGCAACAGATCGAGCAGAGGGTAGCTGGCGGACACCAGGGCGGCCGGGGAGGGCGGCCAGACACCCGCGGATGCAATCACCGGGCTGAGCAACACGGCCAGCACGGATGCCGCGCCAAGCGACCCGATGGCTCCGTCCACCAGGACCGACCGGGGTATTTCACCACGCTGACGGTGGACCAGGACAGCGAGTCCGGCCAGAATCAGCGGATAGAAAAGCGTGTAACCGATGTCGGCCGGAGACGGAAACGAGAGGGTCGCCGCGCCCGCGAGCAGGTAATAGGTGCTGCCGAGGGTAAAGGCCGTCATCGCGGCCGACACCAGAATCAGCTGCGTGCGGCCGCGCTCCGCGCAGAGCGCGGCTGCCCAGCAGAGCAGGGCCGGGAGCCCCGCAGTGATTAGCGACAAGGAGCCGGTGAAAACCGGGCCGAAGGAGGCGAACAGGCCGATCGCGTAACCGATCAGCAGCACCCACATCAGCCACAGGATCCAGCGGCCGAGCCGCGCATGGCGAAGGGAGCGGTCATCGATTCGATCCGCGTGCGCGTTGGCGTGCATCGGATCCCCCGCTCCCGTTGCGTCCACGCTAGCCGAGCCGTCATGGGCAGACGGACCAGCGCCACCGACTGCGACCACCCCAGAACGGGGGGTGGCGTCATCCGGCGCGTGGAACGACCTCGAGCGGTGCGACAACGGAGCACGCGACCAGGGTGCCGAGGAGCCGCAACGGCCACGTATGGGGGGCGGTGAGGCCGGTTCGTGACACCACCACGGGATCCACGCAGCGCCATTGCCCCCTCCCGCTCTACTGGTCAGATTATCGACCGGAGCACAGCGCACGGACTCCCGCTTACTCCCCGGGGTACCGCAGGCCGATTTGCGCGCGCACCAGGTCGAGCGTCTCCATGATCGCCACCACTTCCTCGACCGGCAGGATGTCGCTCGAGATCTTGCCGGCCCGGATCAGGTGCTCCGCTTCGGCCGCCTGGTAGTGCATGCCGCGCCCGTTGATCTCGGCGGTGAAGGTCTCGATGACCTCGTTGGCGCTGTTGAGCACCCGGAAGTCCGTGGGCGCGTACCAGACCCGGTCGATGTCGATGCGGCCCAGCGTACCGAGGATGGTGGCCGTGTTCGGGCCGGTGGTGTTGCTGGCCGACAGGGTTTGGGCGATCTGCCCGCCCGCGTAGCGGAAGGTCGTGGCGATCTGCGCGTCGGCGCCGGTGGCCTTGAAGGTGGCGGTCGCGAGGATCGTCTCGGGGCGTCCGAACAGTTCGGACGCGAAGGTGAGCGGGTAGATGCCGAGGTCGAGGAGCGCCCCGCCGCCCAGGTGCATGGCGTTCAGCCGGTGCGCCGGGTCATCCGGCAGGTCCTGGGTGTGATCGGCGATCAGGGTGCGCACGTCGCCCAGGGTGCCCTCGGCGAGGATCTCGCGGATGCGCACCATGTGCGGCAGGAACCGGGTCCACATTCCCTCGAGCACCAGCAGCCCCAGGGTCGCGGCGAGGTCGACGATCTCGCGGGCCTCGGCGCCGTTCAAAGTGATCGGCTTCTCGATCAGAACATGCTTGCCGGCATTCAGGGCGAGCTTGGCGTTCTCGGCGTGAAACGGATGCGGGGTCGAAATGTAGATGATGTCGACATTCGGGTCCGCGGCCAGGGCCTCGTAGCTCGGATGAGCCGTGGGAATGCCGAACTCGGCTGCGAAGGCATCCGCCGACGCCTGCGAGCGGGAACCGACCGCCTGCACGTGGAAACCGTTCAGAACCAGGTCGTTGGTGAATGCGTGGGCGATGCCGCCCGTGGCCAGGATTCCCCAGCGGATCGCGTCGGTGCGGGTTGTGTCGGTCATGGGATCAGCCTAGCGATCGCGTGCGGCCGGCGGTCGAGCACGTCACGACCCGGCGCCCCGGCCCCGGACATCCGTGGGGACGGCACGGCAACTCCGGATCTCCGCGTATACGTGACGACGGATGCCCCGGTCGGCCCAGTCAGCCGCAGGTTGCGGGCTCAGTAGGGCGGCATCAGCTCGATGAGCCGCGCCGCGAGCGTGCGGGGGTGTGCGCGGCGCGAGCAAAGCCACGGCTGCCTGCGTTGAGATGGAGCCGCCTATCAGAATCGAACTGATGACCTTCTCATTACGAGTGAGACGCTCTACCGACTGAGCTAAGGCGGCGTCACGATTATTCCTCTCGGAAAACCTCGGACACAGCAACAAAGCTTAGCTGGTCTTCAGGGTCATCTCGTACAGGTCCGCGAAGGATGCCGCGACGTGCGCGGCCAGGGGGCGGGCCGCGTCGGAGTCGGCCCAGCACCGCCAGGCGTGGCGGAGCGCGGCCACGGCCACCAGGGTGAACAGGAGCGCACGCTGCTCAAGCTGCGCCGACCCGGCGCCGAGCTCGGGGTGGTCGACGACGAAGCGCCGGGTGACGATCTCCTGCAGTCGACCCTCGAAGTTGCGCAGGGTGGCCATCCGCATCCCGAACAGGTAGGGATTCTCCTTCATGACCTGACGCCGCAGCTGGTGGATCTCCCGGTCACCCTCGGTGTTCCTGAGGCTGACCGAGAGCAGCGCGGCCAGCTGGGCCAGGATGTCCCCCTCGGGGCCGCCGTGCACGAAGGCCTCGATCTGCTCTTCGGACGCGAGATCGAGTTCGTCGCCGACCAGCGCGGCATCCTTCGAGGGGAAGTAGTTGAAGAAGGTGCGCGGCGACACGTCGGCGAGCCGGCTGATGTCCTCGACAGTCACCTTCTCGAGCCCCCGATCGCAGGAGAGCGTCAACACGGCGCGCTGGATGGCGCGTCGCGTTGCGAGCCGCTTACGTTCGCGTAGGCCCGGTTCCTCGTGGTGCAGCGACATGCCTCAATTCTTACACAGCGCGCAAATCTGCAGCCAGGCGGATGCTCAGCACATCGGGTCTTCGGCCGGAACCGTGCCCTTCAGCAGGTAGTCGTCGACGGCCGAGTTCACACAGTCGTTCGATTTGTTGTAGGCGGTGTGCCCCTCGCCGGTGAAGGTGACGAGGTGTCCGCTGGCGAGCTGCTCCGACAGGTTCTCGGCCCAGACATAGGGTGTGGCCGGGTCGTTGGTGGTGCCGATGACCAGGATCGGGTCGGCCCCCTCGGCGGCGATCTCGGACCGCTCCCCGTCAAACTGATAGGGCCAGTTGGCGCAGCCGATGTCGCCGAACGCCATGTACTTGCCGATCGTCGGGGCGGCCTGTTCGATCTCGGCGGCCTGCGCGCGCATCGAGGCGGGATCGTCGTTGTAGCTGTAGTCCACGCAGTTGATGGCCAGAAAGGCCTCGGTCGCGTTGTCGCGGTAGGTGCCGTCGGCGGACCGGCCGTTGTAGCCGTCCGCGAACTGGAAGGCCATGTCGGCGTCGCCCTGCAGAACGCTCGCGAACATCTCGCTCAGGTTCGGCCACGCGGTGGCTTGGTAGAGCGGGTAGATGATGGCGGTGAGCAGCGTGTTCGCGCCGAGTCGACGGCCGTCGGTGGCCGTGATCGGGCTGACGTCGACCGAGGCGAGCAGGGATCCGATGATAGTCATGGCCTCGTCGACGGTGCCGTCGAAGGGGCACTCCTCGCCGGCCAGGCAGTCGGCCAGGTAGGAGCGCAGCGCATTCTCGAACCCGGTGGCCTGCACCCGGGTCACATCGGCGTTGCTGGTGGACGGGTCGAGGGCGCCGTCGAGGGCGAGGCGTCCGACCCGCTCGGGGTAGAGGTCCGCGTAGGTCGCACCGAGGAAGGTGCCGTAGGAGTAGCCGAGGAAGTTGAGCTTCTCGTCACCGAGCGCGGCGCGCAGCAGGTCGAGGTCGCGGGCTGCGCTGAGGCTGTCGACGTGTGCGAGCAGGGGGCCGGTGTTCTCCTGGCAGGCGGCCCCGAAGTCGACGGCGGCCGTCGACAGCTCCTGGATCCAGGCGTCGCTCCCCCGCACCGCGGCGGGCAGGCCGTAGAGGTACTCGTCCATCTCCGCCGGTTCGTAACAGCTCACCGCCGAGGAGCGGCCCACCCCGCGCGGGTCGAAACCGACGACGTCGAAACCGGCCTGCAGCTTCGCATCCGTGGCGTAGTCGAGGGAATCCTTCACGAAGTCGTAACCGGAGCCGCCGGGGCCTCCGGGATTGACCAGCAGGGAACCCACCCGGGTGCCCGTGGCCGGATGCCGCACCAGCGCCAGGTCGACCGTCTCGCCGCTGCCCGGGGCGGCCCAGTCGAGCGGCGCCGAAGCCGTGGTGCACTGCAGGCCGGAGTCGCAGTCCGCCCACTTCAGCACCTGGTTATAGAACGGTTCGAGGTCGGCGTCGACCTTCTCCCCGGTCGGGACCGAGGTGGTCGGCGCCTGCTCCGGCAGGAACAGCGGCACGCAGCCGCTGAGGCCCATGGCGAGCACCAGTGCCAGGGCGGTGGCCCTGGCACGCACCGACAGGGTGCGCACGCGAGTTCGTCTGGTCAACGGATTCCCCTTCTGGGACGTGTTCTCGGTCACCGGCGGATTGCCGATACGAGCATGGCCTCGAGGGCCAGCGCCGGCGCCACGTTCGATTCGATCCGTTGCCGGGCTTGGGCGATCGCGTCCAGGGTGAACAGCGTGGCGGCGGGCGCACAGACGGCTCCCGCCGCCCGCACTTCCCCTAAGAGTTCCCGGTTGATGACGCTGGTCTCCCGGCCGAGCTGCACCATGATCACGTCGCGGTACAGCGACGTGAGGTCGACCAGGATGCGGTCGATCCCGTCGCGGAGGCTGCGGGTGGCCCTCCGCTTCTGGTCGTCTTCGAGGGCCTTGATCTGGCTGCGCAGTCCGGGCGGGACCGACTGTCCCGGCTCGACGCCCAGGGAACGCAACACGCCCTCGCGCTCAGCGGCGTCGCGCTCGAGCGTGATCGCCTTTGCGTCGTCACCGGCGATGGCGAGCAGCCGGGCCGCCGCATTCACCGCCGCCGACACCCCACGGATGCCGAGGGCCGCCCGCAGGGTCTCCTCGCGTCGCGCTCGCGCCTCGGGGTTCGTCGCGAGGCGGCGGGCCATGCCGATGTGGCTCTGCGCCTCCCGCGCGGCCCGTTCGGCGGTGGCCCGGTCGACACCGTCCCGGGCCACGAGCAGCTCGGCGACGTCGTCGATGCTCGGCACCCGCAAGCGCACCGATCGCACGCGGGACCGGATCGTGGGCAGCAGGTCGGCCTCGCTGGGAGCGCAGAGGATCCACACTGTGCGCTCCGGCGGCTCTTCCAAAGCCTTGAGCAGAACGTTGGAGGTGCGCTCGACCATGCGATCGGCGTCTTCGACCACGACCACCCGGTAGCGGCCCACCGATGGCGAGTACTGCGAGCGCTTCACGGCCTCTTTGACCGAGTCCATCTTGATGATGACGCCCTCGGTGGAGAGCACGGTCAGGTCGGGATGCGTCCGGGCGTCGACCAGGCGGCGGGCGCTCTCGTCGCCGGCCTCGGTGCCGGGGCTGAGCAGCGCGGTCGCGAAGGCGAACGCGAGGTTGGAGCGGCCCGAGCCGGGCGGCCCGGTGATCAGCCAGGCGTGCGTCATGGCCGATCCGGCGCGCCCCTCGGCGTCTCCGTCACTCGGACGTTCGGCCGCCGCGCGGAAGATCGCGATCGCTCTCGCCTGACCCGTCAGGCCATCCCACACAGTCATCGGACCAGAGTACCTTTCGTCGGTGACAGAGGGCTTAGAGCCCGTCCAGCCGGCGCCGTCCGCTGGTTGCGCCCCCGGCAGAGCTCGTCCAGTCGGCGCATTCCGTCCAGCCGGCGCAGCACCGCGCCTGGTGCCGAACCAATTCGACGGAGATTTTGCCGAAAACGGCCGGTTTGGGGCCGAAAACAGGGTCCAGGGCCAAAATCTCCGTCGAATTCGCACGGCGCACAGCGCACAGCGCACGGCGAGCCCGCGCGTGAAACGGATGCCGCCGCAGCGGCGGGCCACCGGGCAGCGGCGGCCTCGGACATCCGTTCACACCATCCCTAGAGCAGCGCGGCGACCCGGTCGCGGATGACGGCGGCGATCTCGGCCACCGGACGCTCGGCGTCCACGACCAGAATCCGCTCCGGCTCGGCGTCGGCCAGGGCGAGGAACGCGGCGCGCACCCGGCGGTGAAAGTCGCTCTTCTCCGCCTCGAGCCGGTCGAAGGGCTTGTTCTCGGCGTCGAGTCGGCCGCGCGCCACTGTCTCGTCGAGGTCGAGCAGCACGGTCAGAGCGGGCAGCAGTCCCTCCGCCGCCCAGAGCGACAGATCACGCACCGCGGTGGCGTCGAGCACCCGTCCGGCACCCTGGTAGGCGACGGATGAGTCCAGGTAGCGGTCCTGGATCACCACTTCGCCGCGGGCGAGCGCCGGCCGCACCGCGGTCGCGATGTGCTGGGCCCGGTCGGCGGCGTAGAGGAGCGCCTCGGCCCGCGGTGCGATCTCGCCGCGGTGGTGCAGCACGATCTCACGGATGGCGCCGCCGACATCCGTTCCGCCGGGCTCGCGGGTGCGCAGCACGGTGCGCCCGCACTGCTGGAGCCAATCGGTGAGAAGCTCCGACTGGGTCGTCTTGCCGCACCCGTCACCACCCTCGAGGGTGATGAACAGCCCGGCAGCGGCGGTACCGGTCGCGGCTTCCGGAACTTCTCGGGTCACGACAGCGACGATGCCTGGGTCGCGGCCTTCGCGGCCGCGGTGGCCGCCCGGGTCGCCGCGGCCTTGGCCGCCGTCGCGGCCTTCTGAGCCGGGGTGCGCTGAGCACGCACCGTCGTGGTGGCACCCGACGGAGTCGGCTTTGTGACGACCGCCTTCCGAGCCGGGGCTTTCCTGGCCGCCGCCTTCTTCGCGGGGGCCTTCTTGACCGCCGTCTTCTTGGCCGGGGCCTTCTTCGCCGGCGCCTTCTTGACGGCCGGGCCCTTGGCGCGCTTGTCGGCGAGCAGCTGCACGGCGCGGTCGAAGTCGACCTCCTCCACCGTCTCGGCTTTCGGGATGGTGGCGTTGGTGATGCCGTCGGTGACGTAGGCGCCGAACCGGCCGTCCTTGACCTTGATCGCCTTGCCGCTTTCGGGGTCGGGAGCCTCGAACTCTTTGAGCGCGCTCGACGCCCGCCGGGCGCCGTACTTGGGCTGGGCGTACAGGTCGACCGCACCGGCCAGGTCGATCTCGAAGATCTGGTCCTCGCTGGTCAGTGACCGGGTGTCCACGCCCTTCTTGAGGTACGGGCCGAACTTGCCGTTCTGGGCCGTGATCTCCGCGCCCGTCTCCGGGTCGAGGCCGACCACGCGCGGCAGGGCGAGCAAATGCAGGGCCGTGTCGAGGTCGATCGTGGCGAGGTCCATGGTCTTGAACAACGAAGCCGTGCGCGGTTTCACCGCGGCGACCTTCTTCGCCGGGGGCTTGCGCTTGGGCTTCGCGGCCGCGGCCGCCGTTTTGGTCGTGGAGGCAGCTTCGGCGGCGGCCGAATCGGCCAGCAGGGTCACCTCGCCGGTGACCGGGTCGATGGTCTCGCCGGGTTCAACGACCTCGACCTCGGGCTCCAGTTCGGTGACGTAGGGGCCGAACCGACCGTCCTTCGCCACGATCCGCTTGCCGTTCTCCGGGTTCTCGCCGATCACGCGGTCGGTGATGACCGGCGCATCGATGAGTTCGCGGGCTTTCGCCGGGGTCAGCTCGTCGGGGGCCAGGTTCGGCGGGATGTTCACCCGGCGCGGCGGGGCATCCGGTGCCGCGCCCGGGTCGATGACCTCGAGGTAGGGACCGTACTTGCCGATGCGCAGGGTGATGTCGTCGCCGATGGGCATCGAGTTGATCGAGCGCGCGTCGATCTCGCCGAGGTTGTCGATGACCTGCCGCAGGCCGCGGTGCTTGTCGGAACCGAAGTAGAAGCTGGTCAGCCAGTCCACCCGGTCGGCTTTGCCGTCGGCGATGCGGTCGAGGTCGTCTTCCATCTCGGCGGTGAAGTCGTATTCGACCAGGTCGGAGAAGTACTCCTCGAGCAGGCGAACGACGGAGAAGGCGATCCAGTTGGGCACCAGCGACTGGCCGCGGGGGGTGACGTAGCCGCGCTCGGTGATCGTGGAGATGATCGACGCGTATGTCGAGGGGCGGCCGATGCCGAGCTCCTCGAGCTTCTTCACCAGGCTCGCCTCGGTGTAGCGGGCGGCCGGGGTGGTCTCGTGGCCCTTGGCTTCCACGTCGAGCAGGGTCAGCTTCTGGCCCTCTTCGAGCGGCGGCAGTTTGGACTCGGTGGCGTCGGTGGGTGCGTTCCGCTCCTCGTCACGGGATTCCTCATAGGCCAGCATGAAGCCGCGGAACGTGATCACGGTGCCGCTGGCGGCGAATTCCGCGAGCACCCCGGATGCCGCGGGGTGCGTGGACGTGCCGGTCGGCCCGGCCGCGATGGTCACCGACGCGGTCGAGCCGGTCGCGTCCGCCATCTGCGAGGCGACGGTGCGCTTCCAGATCAGGTCATAGAGCTTGAAGTCGTTGCCGCGCAGGGTGGAGGCGAGCGACGGAGGGGTGCGGAACGTGTCACCGGACGGACGGATCGCCTCGTGCGCCTCCTGGGCGTTCTTGCTCTTGCCCTTGTACAGGCGAGGCTTGTCGGGCACCGTTTCGGGGCCGTAGAGCGCCGCCGCCTGGGTGCGCGCGGCCGTGATCGCCTGCTGCGACAGCGACGGCGAGTCGGTTCGCATATAGGTGATGTACCCGTTTTCGTAGAGCGACTGGGCCACGCTCATGGTCTGGCGGGCGGTGAAGCGCAGCTTGCGGGCCGCCTCCTGCTGCAGGGTCGAGGTGGTGAAGGGCGCGGCCGGGCTGCGACGGTAGGGCTTGGCGGTCACCTTCGTCACGGTCAGGGCGACCGACGGTTCCTTGAGGGCGGTGGCCAGGGCGAGGGCGGATGCCTCGTCGAGCGTGACCGCCGTCACCTTGGGTTTCAGCCGGCCGAGGTCGTCGAAGTCGCCGCCGGAGGCGATGCGCTCCCCGCCCAGGCGCACGAGCTTCGACTGGAACGCGGAATCCGTCCGGGACGCGCCGGGAGCGAGCTGGGCGATCAGGTCCCAGTAGCCGGCCGACACGAACGCGAGGCGCTCGCGTTCGCGCTCGACGACGAGGCGGGTGGCCGCGGACTGCACGCGGCCGGCGGACAGGCCGGGGCCGACCTTGCGCCACAGCACGGGGGAAATCTCGTAGCCGTAGATGCGGTCGAGGATGCGCCGGGTCTCCTGCGCGTCGACGAGGGCGGTGTCGAGGTCGCGGGTGTTGTCCTTCGCCTGCAGGATGGCTTCCTTGGTGATTTCGTGGAAGACCATGCGCTTGACCGGCACCTTGGGCTGCAGGACCTGCAACAGGTGCCAGGCGATGGCCTCGCCTTCGCGGTCCTCATCAGTTGCGAGCAGGAGTTCGTCGGCGTTCTTCATGGCCCGTTTGAGTTCGGCCACGGTCTTCTTCTTCGCGTCGGACACGACGTAGTACGGCTCGAAACCGTTTTCCACGTCGACCGAGAACTTGCCGAGTGGACCCTTTTTCAGTTCGGGTGGCAGGTTCTTGGGCTCGATCAAGTCGCGAATATGACCGACCGAGGACAAGACCTCGTATCCGTCGCCCAGGTACGCGGCGATCGATTTCATCTTCGTCGGCGATTCGACAATGACCAGCTTCTTAGTGCCTGGCACCAGACTCCTCTTTATAGGTACGGGTCCAAGTGGGCCATGGCACACCATACACACTTCAATATGGTGCCTGCCTAATCGACCACGCCGCGCGAGACCATTGGGGGTTGCCAGGCCTGCGCTGCCGGAGACAATTGGAGCATGGCGAATTCAGCGACGGGCACGTACACCGCGAAGCTCACGGACGGCCCCCTCCAAGGCAAGACAGTCACCACCCAGTTCCTGGAATCCGGCGATCCCCGGCCGCGGATCGAGATCCCCGCCGACGGCAGCAAGCGCTACCTCTATTTGCGCGGCTCCGGCCTCGAATTCGACTCCAGCACATTCCCGGATCGACCCACCGCCGTGGAATATCGCTACATCGAGGCCCTCTTCGACTGAGCCGCCGGCCGCTCTCCCGCCGGCAGAGACGAGGTCAGCCGGCGGGGCCGACGGGCGAATCGGGCGGCCCGGCCCGTGCCTGCGCGCCCAGCTCGAACCCGAGGTAGCCGCGCACCGCGGTCACCGATGCGATCAGCCCGTCCACCGTGCAGACGGTGACGGATGCCCCGTTCAACCTTGCGGCTTCGGCCGCCGCCGCGCAGGGAACCCCGGCCACGGCGCCCGAGGCGGTGTCGGCGGCGGCAAGCGCCGCGGCATCCGCTGCCCCCTGCACCGCCTGGCCGACCACCAGCGCGGCGAACAGCGGCAGCAGCACCGCCGTCAGGAGCATGACCGCGCCCAGCACCCCGACAGCAAGCACCGTGCCCGAGCCGCGCTCGGGTGCTGACCAGTGCCGCCGCACACCCCGGCGAGTCACGGTCCGCCGCCGCCGTACAGCCCGGGAAGTCAGCGTCCGGGACCTCCCCCGGCGGGGCCTCACCGGCCACCGCCGAGCGCGCAGGACCCGGCCCGGAGCGTAAGGCCGAAGGCCGCGAAAGCGCCGAACGAGCTCGGTGCGCGCAGGTTTACGCAGACGAACTCACCCCGGCGCTCCGGGGTCATCGAGGCACCCCGCACCGCCCGCTGCACCAGCCCAGAGGCCCGGTCGACGCTGTCGCCGCGGGAAAGGGACCGGGCGGCGTCGGCCGCGGCATCCGTGAGGCGCACCTGCTGGCCGATCACCTGCAGGGCGCCCAGGCAGCAGGCGAGCACGAGCAGTACGGCTGGGACGACCGTCGCGAACTCGGCGGTGATGCTGCCGCGGTCGCGGGGGCGGTCCCTGGGGCCGGGGCGGCGCCGCGGGCGGCTTCGGGCGCTCGGGGCGTCGTTGGAGTGCCCGCCGGAGTGCCCGTCGGAGTGCCCGTCGGGCCGGCGGCTACCCCACGGAAAGCGCATTGCGCACCAGATCGGTCAGGATGCCACGCACCTCGTCGCCGCGCAGGATGACGATCAGCAGGCCGGCGAATCCGACCGCCGCCATCGTGGCGACGGCGTATTCGGCGGTGGCTGCACCCGTCTCGGCGTGCAGGCCGCGCGTAAGCCGGAACCGGTCGGGGCGCGGAAGCCGGGGTGCCGGTGCCGCCCCGCGGAGAGAATCGTGGCCGAGACCAGGGTCGGTGGTCGGTTCGTTGGTGGGCATTCGTTCGTCTCCTTCTCGCGTCGGGCGACGCGGTGTGTGGGCGGCACGAGTGGTCTCAGACTGGCGCGGGCGAGGGCGGAAAACCGACAGCCGCTCGCTTCGGTGCAAAACTTCAGAAAACGAGCACTGTGGACGAGAGGACGGTCATCAACAGTGGCAGCACTCCGATCAGCATGAATGCGGGCAGCACGCACACCCCGAGCGGGATCATGAGCGTGACCGCGAGGGTGGCGACCCGGTGCTGGCCGTCGCTGCGGGCCTGCCGGCGCAGCTGGTCGGCCTCGCTTCGCAACAGCTCCGCGGCGGGAACTCCGGCGCGCACCGACAGAGCGAGCACCTGGTCGATGCTGGCCGCCGAGTCCGTGCGGTGCAGGGCGAACCGCTCTGCCGCCGCGTCGACCAGGGTTCGGGCGCGGTCGACGGAGCCGCCGCCGGTCATGGCAATGGCGGTGAGGTCCAGTTCGAGCCCGGGGGTCGGGTCCCGTGCCCGGGCGGAGTTCACGAGCCACCGGTTCCAGCGGTCCGCCGCCACCATGAGGGCGCCGCCGCCGGCGAGGCAGGCCCAACCGGGTGCGGTGAGGAACAGCGTCTGCAGCGTGTTGAAGCCGAGAAGACTGCCGAACAGCACACCGACGACCGGCAGGAACGCGACCATCCGTGCCGTGGCGCTCGGACCGGCGAGCGCCACGGCGAGGTCGGCGTGCAACTGGCCGAGGTCCCGGAAGGATGACGCCAGTTGCCGCAGGCAGGAGGCCAGCGGCGCTCCGGCCTGGGTGGCCACCTGCCAGGCCGCGGCGAGGCCCAGCCAGGCGGTGCCGATCTGGCCGCCCAGTGCGCGGGCCTCGGCGGCCACGGCGTCGGCGATGTTGTCGCCGCGGCGCCCGGCGTCGGCCGCCGCCCGGATGATCTGCGCCCCCGATGAGGGCGGTGTCGGCGACAGAGACTTTTCGCCGACGGGGTGCGAAGCGACGGGTTCGAGGTAGGCCCACGCGGATGCCGGGGAGACGCCGGCGGCGAGGAGAACCGCGATGCGTTGGGTCACCTGCGCCACCTCCTCGATGGCCGGGCTGGCCGGACCCTGCCGTCGCCTCACGCCGAGCCACGTGCCGACTCTCATTCCGACTCTCCAGTGTCGGCGGGCGCGGCGGCCCGCCGCCCGTGTGTGCGGACCGGTCTGGGCGGGCCGGACTCCCCCGGGGCCAAGCGGTTCCCCGGGGACGCGGCGATCACCTGCAGGCGGTCCCGGGCGTCCAGCGCGAACCGGCCGAGCGGGGCGAGCCGGCGGCGGCCCTCGCGTCGCTCGAGGTGCAGCACCAACCCGATCGCGCTCACTGCCTGCCGGGCCACCGCTTCCGGACTCAGTCCGGCGAGAGCGCCGAGGGCCTCGAGTCGGGCCGGAACGTCGTGCAGGGAGTTCGCGTGCAGGGTGCCGGCGCCGCCGTCGTGGCCGGTGTTGAGCGCGGCCAGCAGCTCCCGGATCTCGGCACCGCGGCATTCGCCGAGCACCAGCCGGTCGGGGCGCATCCGTAACGCCTCGCGAAGGAGACTTTCCAGGCCGATCCGGCCGGCCCCCTCGAGGTTCGGCTGGCGAGCTTCGAGCGCCACGACATGCGGGTGGTCGATGCGCAGTTCGGCGACGTCCTCGATGGCCACGATGCGCTCCCCAGGCGGTGCCTCGCCCAGCAGCGCCGCGAGCAGGGTGGTCTTGCCGCTGCCGGCGGCTCCCGTGATGAGCAGGTTCTCGCGCCGGTGCACGGCCGCGCGCAGCCGGTCGGCGACGGCGACGGATGCCTCCCCCACCCCGAACAGACCCTCGGCGGCGAGCGCGGCCAGGCTCAGCCGCTCGGCACGAGGCAACCGGATGGACAGCAGCGTGCCCGTGCTCGACGCCGGCGGCAGCACCGCATGCACCCGGATGCCGTCGGACAGCCGCACATCGACGCAGGGGCTGGCCTCGTCGATGTGTCGCCCACCGAGTGCGATCAGGCGCACCGCCAGTTCCCGCACAGCCGGTTCCGGGCTGCTCCACTGCGGGTCGTGCAGCAGCCCGTGGCCGGCGTCCACCCACAGCCCGGCGACGCCGTTGACGAACAGATCGGTGACCTCGCCGTCGGCGGCAAACTCGGCGAGCGGGCCGAGCACGGATACGTCGAGGTGCCGGATCGCCGGGAGCACACCGGGGCTGGGCACACCGGGGCTGGGCACACCGGGCGGCGGGGCATCCGTGCGGCGGTCGGGAGCGTCGACGGAAGGGCGGGCAGGCACGGCCCTGCGATACGACGGGACGGCGACGAACGGCTCGGGCATGCCCCGACGTTAGATCGGCGGTGGGAGCGCCGCCGGCCCCTGCGCCGGATCGAGGAGAACCCGAGCCGACCGCCGACTGGGGAGGACCGGGACGCACCACCGCGAAAAACCACCGGTTAAAAAAGGGGGGCGGCACCTATTGGGGGGAACAGGTGCCGCCTCGGCCGTGCGCTGATTGGGGGGAACCAGACACACCGCAGGTCAAAACTTTCGTTCGGACGAGAATCAATGTACAAGGGGAATTACAGATGCGCAAGTCCCCTGTGTCCTCATAAATGAGGACACAGAACCCGGGCGCCTGATGAGACCACAATTGGGGGTGGGAACTCGCCGCAATTCTGCGCAACCTGGGCGACACAGGTCGCCGTGTAGGGTTCAGGAGGGGCTTGATTATCGCGCCCGATACACGCAGCGCATCGCAAAGGAGCGACATACGTATGAGCGTCAAGATCGATAACCTTCTCCATGAATCCCGCAGATTCCCGCCGACACCGGAATTTGCCGCACAATCCATCGCGAAGCCGCAGATCTATCAGGACGCCGCGGACGACCGTTTGAAATTCTGGGCTGACCAGGCCCGCGAGCTTCTGCACTGGCATAAGCCGTTCACAAAAACCCTGGACTGGACCAATCCACCGTTCGCCAAATGGTTCGAAGACGGCGAATTGAACGTGGCCTGGAACTGCCTCGACCGGCACGTGCTGGCCGGCAACGGCGACCGGGTGGCGCTGCACTTCGAGGGTGAGCCGGGAGACTCCCGCGACATCACATATGCCGAGCTCACTGCCGAAGTGAAGCGTGCTGCGAATGTGCTGACAAAACTCGGCGTGAATGCCGGGGACCGCGTCGCGATCTACCTGCCGATGATCCCGGAGGCCGTCATCTCGATGCTCGCCGTGGCCCGCATCGGCGCCGTGCACTCGGTCATCTTCGGTGGTTTCAGCGCCGAAAGCCTCCGTTCGCGCATCGATGACGCCAGCGCCGTGCTCGTGATCACCGCCGACGGCGGTTACCGCAAGGGCAAGGCGTCCGCTCTCAAGCCGGCCGTCGACGCAGCTCTGGAGGGCGGCGAGACCACCGTGCGCAACGTGCTCGTGGTCAAGCGCACCGACGGCTTCGTGGAGTGGTTCGACCGCGACCTGTGGTGGCACGACGAGCTCGCCTCGGTCGCGGGAGAGCATGAGGCGCTGGGCTTCCCGGCCGAGAACCCGCTGTTCATCCTCTACACGTCCGGAACCACCGGCAAGCCCAAGGGCATCCTGCACACCACCGGTGGTTACCTCACGCAGGTGGCCTTCACCCACAAGAACGTGTTCGACCTGCACCCCGAGACGGATGTCTACTGGTGCACCGCCGACGTTGGCTGGATCACCGGCCACAGCTACGTGGTCTACGGCCCGCTCGCCAACGGCGCCACCCAGGTGCTCTTCGAGGGCACCCCGGACACCCCGCACCCCGGCCGGTGGTGGGAAATCGTTGAGAAGTACAAGGTGAGCATCCTGTACACGGCGCCCACGGCCATCCGTACCTTCATGAAGCTGGGTCGCCAGATCCCGCAGGGCTTCGACCTGACCAGCCTGCGCCTGCTCGGTTCGGTGGGCGAGCCCATCAACCCGGAGGCGTGGATGTGGTACCGCGAGGTCATCGGCGGCAATGTCGCGCCGGTGGTCGACACCTGGTGGCAGACCGAGACAGGCGCGATCATGATTTCCGCCCTGCCCGGTGTGACGACGACCAAGCCCGGATCGGCGCAGAGCCCGATCCCCGGCGTCGTGATCGACGTGCTCGACGACGAGGGAAACCACGTGGGCCGCGACAACGGTGGCCTGCTCGTGGTGACCGAACCGTGGCCGTCGATGCTGCGCGGCATCTGGGGTGACCCGGAGCGCTTCAAGGAGACGTACTGGGAGAAGTTCGGTTCGGAGAACCCGCGCTACTTCGCCGGTGACGGCGCCCGCCTCGACCGGGACGGTGAGATCTGGCTGCTCGGCCGGGTCGACGACGTGATGAACGTGTCGGGGCACCGCCTGTCCACGGCCGAGATCGAGTCGTCGCTGGTGGCGCACCCGATGACCGCCGAGGCGGCCGTGGTCGGCGCGCACGACGACACGACCGGCCAGGCGGTGGTGGCGTTCGTCATCATCAAGTACAGCCACCTGGAGGAGTCCTCGCACGCGGACATCCAGGCCGTGCTGCGGGCGCACGTGTCCCAGCAGATCGGTGCCATCGCGAGACCCCGTCAGATCTTCATCGTGAGCGAGCTGCCGAAGACGCGCTCGGGCAAGATCATCCGGCGTCTGCTGCAGGATGTCGCGGAGGGCCGCGAGGTCGGCGACACCACCACCCTCGCTGACACCTCGGTGATGACGGCGATCATGTCCACCCTGAAGTAACCGGCGTCTAACCAATTCGCTCGGGCACGCACCCGAGCAGACACGCACCCGAGTAGACACACGAAAGCGGGCAGGCCCAGTGGGCCTGCCCGCTTTCTGGGGCTCAGGCGAAGGAGACGATGAGCTCCAGCTCGACCGGGGAATCCAGCGGCAGCACGGCGACGCCGACGGCCGAGCGGGCATGCACGCCCCTGTCGCCGAAGATCTCGCCGAGCACCTGGGAGGCACCGTTGACGACACCGGGCTGGCCGGTGAACGACGGGTCGGATGCGACGAACCCGGTGACCTTGACGACCTGCGTCACTCGGTCCAGCGATCCGATCGCGGCCTGGATGGCGGCAAGCGCGTTGAGCGCGCACTGCCGGGCGTAGTCATGGGCGTCGGCGGCCGGCACGAGTCCGTGGCCGTCGCCGACCTTGCCGGTGGCCGGCAGCGCCCCCGAGATCATCGGCAGCTGACCGCTGGTGAACACCAGCGAGCCGGAGACCACGGCCGGCACATAGCTGGCCACGGGCGGCACGACGCTCGGCAGCTCGATGCCGAGCTCGGCCAGTCGGGCAGCGATCTGCGCCACGCCTCAGGCTCCTTCGGTGGCGACGGGGCGCTTGAGGTAGGCGACAAGCCCACCCTCGGGTCCGGGAACGACCTGCACAAGCTCCCAGCCCTCCGAGCCCCAATTGTTCAAAATGGCAGCTGTGTTGTGAATCATCAGCGGCGTCGTAAGGTACTCCCAGGCAGGCATAAGGCTCCGATTCAGGCGATTTTCCAGATTTAGCACTTAGTCTAAATAGTATGTCTGCCAAAAATCGTACGGTTAGTGGAGCGCTCGGCGGGTTCCTCGGTTTCGTCGGGATGAGCGCCGTGGCCGGCGTCCTCGTCGCCGCCGCTGTCACCCCCGCTCTGGCCCTCTCCGGCATGACAGCCACGAACACGATCAACATGTTCGAGAGCCTCCCCGACTACCTCGCGATCGACCAGCTGGCGCAGAAGAGCAACATCTACGCGACCAACGCCGACGGCAGCCCCCTACTCCTGGCCTCGTTCTACGACCAGAACCGGGTGGAAGTCGAGTGGGACGCGATCAGCCCGTTCGTGAAGGATGCCGTGATCGCGGGCGAGGACCCCCGCTTCTATGAGCATGGCGGCATCGACCTCGAGGGCACCGTCAAGGGCGTCGTGAGCACCGTGGCCACCGGCACCGCGCGCGGCGGCTCCTCGATCACCCAGCAGTACGTGAAAAACGTGCAGGTGCAGAAGTGCGAGGCTCTGGCCGACGAAAAGAAGCGCATGAGCTGCTACGACACGGCCACGGAAACCACCCCCGACCGCAAGCTCAAGGAGATGCGCCTCGCCATCGGCGTGGAGAAGCAGTACGCGAAAGACGACATCCTTCGCCAGTACCTGAACATCACCGGTTTCGGCGGCACGGTCTACGGCATCGAATCGGCCGCCAACTACTACTACAACACCACCGCAGCGGGCCTGTCACTGGCGCAGGCGGCGAGCCTGGTGGCGATCGTGAACAACCCGGTCAAGTTCCAGCTCGACAACGCGGACAGCGAAACCAACGGCGTCGCCAACGGGTATGCCGCCAACAAGGAACGCCGCGACTACATCCTGGGCGAGATGCTCAAGTACCAGAAGATCACCCAGGAAGACCACGACGCCGCCCTGGCCACCGTGATCGAGCCCACCATCACGGAACCCAGCACCGGGTGTGCGACAGCCGGCGGCAGCGCCTACTTCTGCGACCTGGTCGTCAACACCCTGCGGAACGACCCCTCCTTCGGCGAAGACGAAGTCACCCGCATGGCCAACTTCCGTCGTGGCGGCTACGAGATCTACACCACGCTCGACCTCGACCTGCAGAACGCCGCCGAGACCACCATGAAGAAGCACGTGCCGAAGCAGTACGGGGACTGGGACGTGGGCGGTGTGATCACCAGCGTCGAGGTGGGCACCGGCCGAGTGCTGGCCATGACCCAGAACAAGGATTACAGCCAGGACCCGGCCGTGACCGATAACAACAACGACTACACGGGCATCAACTACAACACCAACTACAACGAGGGCGGCTCGCTCGGGTTCCAGCCCGGCTCGACCTATAAGGTCTTCACCCTCGCCGAGTGGCTGACCCAGGGGCACACTCTCAACGAACGCGTCGACTCCCGCCGCAAGAGCGACTGGGGCGTGTTCAAGAACAGCTGTGAGGGCAACCAGAGCTACGTCTTCGACCCCAAGAACGACGCGAACGAGTCCGGCACCAACTACAGCGCGCTGCAGTCGACGATCGGCTCCATCAACACCGGCTTCATCGGCATGGCGAAGAAGCTGGACCTGTGCGGCATCGCAGACATGGCCAACGCCTTCGGCGTGGGCCGCGCCGACATGGAGCCACTCGTCAAGGGGCCCTCGGCCGTGCTCGGCACGAACGAGGTCGCGCCGCTCAGCATGGCCATCGCCTTCGCCGGCATCGCCAACAACGGCCTCAGCTGCAGCCCGATCGTGATCGACCGGATCGTCGGCGGCGACGGCGTCGACATGACCCCGCCGAAGACCAAGTGCACCCAGGCGGTCACCCCTGAGGTCGACGCCGGCATGACGTATGCCATGCAAAAGGTGATGACCGAAGGCACGGGACGCGCGTCGAATTCCGCGACCTCCCCGCAGGTGCCGATGATCGGCAAGACCGGAACCACCGACGGCAACAAGGACACCTGGATGAGCGGCGCGAGCAGCAAGGTCGCCACCGTGGTCGGCGTCGTCAGCGTCACCGGCGACATCAACCAGCGCCTCGTCCGCGACTGGGTGGGCGGCAGGGCCTCCGACGCCCGTCACCGCATGTGGCCGGAGGTGATGAGCGTCGCGAACGCGAAGTACGGCGGAGACGCCTTCGCCGAGGCATCCAACAAGGTGCTCCAGGCCGTCCAGATTCCGATCCCCGACCTGCGCGGCAAGTCGATGAGCGACGCCACCTCCACCCTGACCTCGGCCGGCTTCGACGTGGTCGACGGCGGTGTGACCGACTCGGAGATGCCCGCCGGCACCGTGGCCCGCACCGACCCGGCCGGCGGCAGCAGCGCCAGCCGCGGATCGACCGTGACCGTCTACTCCAGCAACGGCGCGCTCAAGATCGTGCCCGATGTCGTGGGCAAGACCGAGGCCGAAGCCACCTCCACCCTGGCGGGCTTCGGCATCGTCAAGCAGGAGCAGGACGTCACCGACCCGAAGCAGGTCGGCACGGTGCTCTCCATGACACCGACCGCCGGCTCCGGCGCCGCGGCGGGCAGCGCCGTCACGATCGTGGTCGGCAAGCTTGCCGCCGGCGCGAAGCCCGACGCGAAACCCGACGCAAACGGCGGGGGCAACGGATGACCCGCGCCAACTCCGCAGGCACCTCACTGGCCGTCAGCGCCGGGTTGGTCGCCGCGGCCGGAGTCGCCGCGTTCGCCTGGGGCTCTCTCGTGGAGCGCCGCATGTTCACCCTCCGCGAGGTTCTCGTTCCGGTCCTCGCGCCGGGATCCGCCCCGATCAAGGTGCTCCACCTTTCCGACCTGCACATGGCCCCATGGCAGCGGGATAAACAGGACTGGGTGCGCGGCTTGGCCGACCTCGAGCCGGACCTGGTCGTGAACACGGGCGACAACCTCGGTCACGCCGACGGCATTTCCGGGATCGAGTATGCCCTCGAACCGTTCCGCGGCGTTCCGGGCATCTTCGTCAACGGGTCGAACGACTACTACGGGCCGCAGTTGAAGAACCCGATGCGGTATTTCCGTGCCCCGTCGACGCTTCGCTCGGCCTTACACGAGAAGCTCGACATTGCTCACCTGCACCGGGTGTTCGGCGACCTCGGTTGGATCGACCTCGACAACGCTGCGGCCGCGCTCGACATCAACGGCACCCATCTGGAGCTGTTCGGGGTGGACGACCCGCACATCGGGCTCGACCGCCTCGACCTGATCACGCGGGCGATCGACGACCTGCGCGCGAACGATCCGTTGTCGGAGGAGCACTGGCCCGACCCCGAGGAGGCGACCCCGCCGCGGTCGACGCTCACGGTGGGCGTCGCCCACGCGCCCTACCAGCGGGTGCTCAACTCATTCGTCAACCATGGCGCCCAGCTGATCCTGGCCGGGCACACGCACGGCGGGCAGGTGTGCGTTCCCCGGTACGGCGCCCTCGTCACCAACTGTGACATCCCGCGCAAGCAGGTCAAGGGCCTCAGCCTCTGGGACTCCGGACTGCACACCTCGTACCTGAACGTGTCCGCGGGGCTCGGCACGTCGATCTACGCGCCGGTGCGGTTCGCCTGCGCGCCGGAGGCGACCCTGCTCACGCTGACGGCGGCGTAGCGGGGGTATCGGCAGGCTCGGCACCGGATGGTCGTGGTAGGGCATCCGGGGGGTTATACTTGTCAAGGCTTACGGGCCATCGGGGTATGGCGCAGCTTGGTAGCGCGCGTCGTTCGGGACGACGAGGTCGCAGGTTCAAATCCTGTTACCCCGACAGATATGCAAAACCCTCACTCTTCGGAGTGGGGGTTTTTGTAGTTGGTGTTTGGTAGGTGGTGTTTGGTGCGGCCGGGCCGGCGCGGCCAGAAGCGCGAGAGGATCATGTCATGACCGATTCCAGCCCGGGTCTCCCCGCACCTGTCGCTATCCCACGGCATGCCTGGCAGGCCCTGATCGTGCTGCTGGCCGGCATGTTCATGGCGCTGCTCGACACCACGATCGTGAATGTGGCGCTTCCGACCATCCGTACCAGCCTGGATGCCTCGGAGGCCACCCTCTCCTGGATCATCTCCGGCTACGCGCTCGCCTTCGGGATCGCGCTGATCCCGGCCGGGCGGCTCGGCGACCGCATCGGCCACAAGTGGGTCTTCTTCACCGGTCTGCTGCTGTTCACCCTGGCCAGCCTGGCTTGCGGGCTCGCGCAGAACGATCTGCAGCTGATCATCGCCCGGGTCGTGCAGGGGCTTGCCGGCGGCATGTTCGTGCCGGCCGTGACCGCTGTGATCCAGCTTCTGTTCCCGCCCATCACCCGCGGCAAGGCCTTCGCGATCATGGGCACGGTGATCGGCGTGTCCACGGCGCTCGGCCCGATCGTCGGCGGCCTGATCATCGAGGCCTTCGGTGACGAGAACGGATGGCGCCTGGTCTTCTGGGTCAACCTGCCGATCGGCATCGTCGCCCTCGTCGCGGCGGCGATCCTGCTCCCGGCCGGCTCCGAACGCGCTCCGGGCACCCCGAGCGGCGGCATCGACTGGGTGGGCCTGGTGCTGATCTCCACCGGACTCGTGGCGCTGCTCGTTCCCCTGATCGAGGGTGAGGACCGGGGCTGGCCGCTCTGGACCTACCTGACCCTCGCCGCGGGCGCGCTTTTGATCGTGGCGTTCGGCTTCTGGGAGGTCGCTTACACCCGGTGGGGCAAGAGCCCGCTGGTGCCGCCGAAGCTGTTCCGGCATCCGGCGTTCACCGGCGGCATTGTGCTCGCCCTGGTCTATTTCGCGGCGTTCACCAGCATCTTCTTCACCATTTCGATTCTCTGGCAGGCTGGGCTCGGGCACACCGCCCTCGAGTCGGGGCTGGTGTCGATCCCGTTCGCGATCGGAACCATCATCGGGGCCTCGCAGAGCAACCGGCTGGCGCAGCGGCTCGGCCGCACCGTTCTGGTGATCGGCGTATCCCTGGTCACCGTCGGTCTGATCTGGATCTGGCTCGCCCTGCTCCTGATCGGCCCCGAGATCACCAACTGGGAGCTGCTGCCGCCGCTGCTGATCGCGGGCCTCGGCAGCGGGTTCTTCATCGCGCCGAACGCCCAGTTCATCGTGGCGACCGTGGACCGCTCCGAGGCCGGTGCGGCCAGCGGCGTGGTCGGCGTCATGCAGCGGATCGGCAGCGCCGTGGGCATCGCCGTGATCGGCAGCGTCTTCTTCGGCACCCTGGTCGTGGCCGGCCCCGGCGCGGAGGCCGTCGCCGCCGGCTTCACCGAAAGCGCCACCGCGGCCATGGGCGTGAGCGCCGCGTTCAGCGTGCTGGCGCTGCTGCTCGTGTTCGTTCTGCCGAAGCGGGTGTCGGCCGAGCGGTAGGGCTCGGTTCCCGTCGTGAGGGTGCCCGTTCCGGTCGAGAGCGCCCGCATTACCGGTCACTCTCGACCGGAATGGAAACGGTCGGCGGTGGGCATCCTTCGGCTCAGAGCGTATTTGTGAGCCACCGTGCGCGGACGCGTCTACGGTAGATAGATCGACAGTGTTGCGGTCAGGTCCCGGCGCCGTCGGTTTGCCGACCGTGACGTACCGGGAGGCGAGACATGACCGACGCGAGTCGCACTCCCCCGCCGACACCGCCGGGCCCCGCCGCGGCGGGCGGAGCCGCGCACACCCGGCTGCGCCGGTGGGCGCCCTGGCTCATGCTCACCTATCTGGTCGCGCTGGCCTTCATCGCGTTCTGGCCGGTGCCGGTCGACCGGGCGGCGTACGACTCACTGCTGGCCCTTATCGATTGGCTGCAGGAACACGGCGCGCCCGACTGGGTGCGCTACGGCCTGGTGGAGTTCATCGCCAACATCGCCCTGTTCGTGCCGGTCGGCCTGTTCGTCGTGCTCGTGGCCGGCGCACGACGGTGGGGGCTGGCCGTGCTGGTCGGATTCGCGGCGAGCTGCGCCATCGAACTCGGGCAGCTGATCTTCCTGCCGGACCGCTTCGCCACCCTCGCCGATGTGGTCGCGAACACGATCGGGGCCACGGTCGGCACGGTGCTCGGGCTGGTTCTGTTGCGCGGCGGCCGCGGGCGCTGACGGGGACTGCAGTGCTGGTGCGGGTGTGCGCCGGGGTGCCCATCGGCACTCGCACTGGCTCTTTCTGTGGCTAACTCAGGAGATCCGGGATGGGCCTGGGTATCCGTTGCGTAATTCCGGGGGCGCAAGCCGCAGCCGGCCCGGTTTTCCTGAGTTAGCCCCCGCCGGCGTGCATAACACCCGCAGATTCTGACGGATGTGCCCGGCCCGGCCAGGCGTGACCCCTCGGCCGCGAATTGCAGGAGTTATACCAGCGGAGGCACCGGCCACCGGCCTCACCGGTGGCTAACTCAGGAGACCTGGGCTGGATGCCCGGCACAGCCCCCGGAAACCCGCGGCGACGGATGATCTCGGCCGGGTTTCTCCTGAGTTAGCCGCAGCTGCCAGCCCGACCCGAGTGGGGTCGGGACGAGCAGGGGTGGGCCTACTGGGAGAAGAGGATGTCGCGCAGACGCAGGGCGGTCGGCTCGGAAGGGTCCTGCGCGAGTGCGCGCCGCACCGCGACGTCGTAACCGGAAATGTCGCCGGACACGTACAGCGCAACCGCATGCTGCACCGCGACCGCGACGCCCTGGGGCGCAACCTCGATGCCGGACAGGCCCGCCAGTGCGGCGGCAAGCGGGTCGCCACGCGCGGCATCCGCTCGGGCGAGGACGGCGGCGGCGGCGTGGGCCGCACAGCCGCGCGCGGCATCCGTCTCCCTGCAAGCCACCTGTCGCCAGGCCCGCAGGCCGCCGGAGGCTGGCCGGAGCCGGCCGCACCGCTACCCGATCGTCTGCAGCTCCGGCCGGTAGGCGCTCAAGGTGTCGGTCTGGAAGCCCTCGCGCACGGCATCGAGACCCTCCCAGTCCACGTTCACGATCGACTGGCCGTCGTTTGATGTTCCCGTTCCGTCGGTCGGCATCGTGAAGAACGTGATCTGCGGCTGCCGCAGTTCGCGCAGTTCCCAGGCCAGCGACGTCAGGTAGGCGGAGTTGAAGCCGTCGTCCACGGCGAGATAGGGCGTGACCGTCTCCAACAAACCCGACGTCTTTACCGGATCGGCGAGCACGGACCTGTGCATCGCCGCCGTCAGCAGGCCGCTGATGATGATCTGTTGATTGCGCACCCGCTGAAAGTCGCCGTCCTGGAACGCATACCGCTCCCGCGCGAAGGCGATAGCCTCGGTGCCGGTCAGATGCTGGCTCCCCTGCTCGAAGCGGTGGCCCTTGAGGTGGTTCGAGTCGAAACCGATCGGGTTGTCGACGTTGACGCCGCCGAGGGCATCCGTCACCTGTTCGAACCCGGAGAAGTCGACCACGGCCACGTGATCGATGCGGGTGCCGAGCAGGTTTTCCACGGTTTGCACGGCCAGCGGCACCCCTCCCCAGGAGAGCGCGGCATTGATCTTCGCCGGCCCGTGCCCAGGCACCTCGACCCAGCTGTCGCGCAGGATCGACATGACGAAGAGGTTCTTGCGATCGGCCGGCACTTGCACCACCATCATGGTGTCCGAACGCTCGCCACGGATGTCGGCGAGGTCCTTCCCGGTGGCGCCGCGGGTGTCCGATCCCAATAGGAGGATGTTCTGCGCCTGCCCGGCGGGAACCGCGTCCAGGGCCGCAGACGGGTCGACGGGGGCGGGGGCATCCGTTGCCGCGGCGCCCGGTTCCGTCGTCGCGGACTGCCCGGCCGCCGGGCGGACGGCCTCGGAGGGAAAAGCGTTCGAGATCTTCTCGGTGCCGCTATCGAAGGCCCGGGTGAGGGTATATGCGTAAATGCCTCCCGCGGCAATCGTGACCAGCACAACCGTGGCGACCACACCCATGGCGATGCGCCAAGGGTGACGTTTCCGCAGCGCTTCGAGCACCGGATCGGGGGTTTTGTGGCGCAGTTCGCTGGCTCCGCTTGGCATTCGGGTTGCCTCCTGTGGCCGCTCGGGAGAACGGTGTCGACAGCATAGCCCGGCCTATCCTCACCGGATATGGGAGTTCATCGCGGGGTCCGGTGAGCAGCATCCGTCAGGCGGAAGCTTCGGCGGCCGAGGAGGCGGCGGCGGCGGCCTCGAGCTGAGGAATCAGCGTCTCAAGGAACGCGGCCGTGTCTTCCCAACCCTCCACGGCGACGCATTCCACGCCGAGAACCTTGACCGGGTAGTCGTTGCCGTTTTCGTCGAGGCGGTCGCCGACGAACAGCATGTCGTCGAGGGGCACGCCGGTGAGGGCGGCCAGCTTGTTCATGCCGTAGGCCTTGTCGATGCCGCGACGTGTGATGTCCACCGAGGTGGAACCGCCGGAGCGCACTTCGAGGCCGGGGAGCAGCACCTGCACGGCTTCGCGCAGGGTGTTTTTCTTCTCGCCGGTGGGGTCCCACGCGGCTTTCGCGGCGACCGGGGCGGCCTGGCCGAGAGCGGAGAAGGTGATCTGCGAGCCGCGGTCCTCGAGGATCGGGCCCCAGGTGTCGCTCTCCCAGTAGCCCAGCGAACGCGCGGAGATCTCGACGGCGCGGAGGGCATCCGTCTTCTCGGCGTCGGTCAGGTATTCGGCGTAGATCTGGTTCCAGGCGCCGTCGGCGTGCCGGTAGTACTGCGTGCCGCAGGTGGGCATCAGGTGCAGGCGCGAGAGGATGTCTTCATTCACGGTGTCGAGGTTGTCGATCAACTGCATGTGGAACTGGGCGATCTGCCCGCCGGAGATGACGCATACGTCGACGACCCCGAGCAGGTTCACCATGAGTTCCGCCATGCGTGGGTCGAGCGGCGACTTGGAAGCGGCGAGCGTGTCATCGAGATCGAAGGCAACCAGGCGGGGAAGTGTCGTCATGTGAAGTGTGGATCCTTTTCAGTTACTCGAGGCCGTAGTCGTGGCCCAGAGCTTGACGTCACCCATGCGCGACGTCCTGAAAAGTGTACAGCGGGGTATCGGATGCCCACGGGCCGGTTGGGTCCCCGCCGTCGTGCCTGCCCAGACCCCAGTGCGACGGCGCCCGCAGACCCGTGGCGCCCCGATGCCCAGAACTCACGTCGACGTCGGTCGAGCCTGTCGAGACCCGGACCGAGCAACCCCGTGCAGGGCCCGCCCCCCGGCCCGGTTTTCGCCTGCTGCCCGCCAGGTGCGGGTGGGGTCGTAGCAGTATGGTGCCCTGACTTGGGGTTTGCCGCGGATCATGCGGATTTCCCAGCCGGAGGTGTCGATGCTGTGGTGGTGGTACCAGCAGAGCAGCACCCCGTTGTCGATGTCGGTCTTGCCGCCGCGGTGCCAGGGTGTCACGTGGTGCACTTCGCACCAGGCTGGTGGCACGGTGCACCCGGGGATGGTGCAGCCGCCGTCGCGGGCGGCGATGGCACGGCGTTGGGCCCGGTTGAAGAAACGGTTCTCGGTGCTGAGGCTGAGGACTTTGTTGTTCTGCCCGAATCGGATCTCTTGGAAGCCGCCGGTGCAGAGGGCCTGCTTCACGGTGGTCAGCGAGACTGGGGCTTCGACGCCGTCGATCCAGCCCACCCCACGGCCGGCGGTGAGGTCGGCCTGGTTGACGTGGATCATGACGGTGGGGGCGGCGCCGCCCATGCTCGGGGTTCCCGTGTCGCGGGTGGCGGCTTCGAACACGCCGCGGAGGATGTCGGCGCGCTTCTCGCCGCTGGTGCGGTCATCGCCGAGGGCCGCGGCCTCGGCTCCCGGGATCAGCTGGCCCGAATCCATCAGGGCCTGCTCCTCCGCGGTGGGGAACGCGGGGGCGGCGTGGGCGGAGAGGTAGGTGTCGAAGATCGCGTTCATGATGCCGCGGAGCTCAGGCGTGACGCCGCCGCGCAAAGGGTAGAGTCCGTCACGGAAAAGCCCGAACCCGACAGTGCTGCGCGCCTCGGCGACAGGCTCGGTCGGGGCGGTCCCGTCAGGGTCAAGGCGGGCCTGCCACTGCCCGGCCATGCCACGCACCAGGTCAGCAGGAAACGCGAACCCCTCACCGGGGAGCCCACGGGTTTCATCCGTGATCGCCCCGGTCGCACCGGCCACCAGGGCACGCTCGGCGGTGCCGAGGTCGTCGGGCGCGACCCGGGCCGCAACTCTGTCGAGGGCCGTGACGATGTTCTCCGCCGCGTCCACGCCGAGGTCACCGGCGGTGAGGGCCACCGCCACGGCCGGGTAATACGGCGGCAGCATGCTCGTGCCGGCCAGGCGGGCGGTCACGTTCTCGCCGAGGCGCACCCGCCGGTTCGCCTCCCGGGAGGAGACGCGGGTCAGGCGGGTGATCAGATCGATGCCGTTGGTGGCCCCGTTCTTATACGCGAGGGACTCGTGGCCCAGGATGCGCCGGGACCGCACCGACATGTCGGCCGCGGCTGCCACCCTGGCGGCATCGACTCGGCGGCCGAGGTCTTCAACGGTGCCGAGCACCGCCATCGCATCGGCCTCGCCCAGGAGGGAGAAGGCGACCGAGTCCAGCACGGCCGCCGCCAGGTCACGCACCTGCTGCAGCTGCTGCACCAGGGGCGACTGCGCGGGGGAAAGAACCGCCTGCGGTGAGGCGGTTCGGTGGTGCGGAGTGGGGGCTCCAGCCATGCCTCAATTGTAAATGACTACGAATGTCAAGTCAAGAATTTTGCTCAACTTTCGAAACTAATTATCACGGTGGGAGATGTCGTCGTGACGTTATCGCGGAGATTTTCGAGACGCGCCGCTTCTCCAGGCCGCACAAACGGAGTGTCGCGAAAAAGTCCGCAGTTAGCGTGAGGGCACGGATGCTGGTGGCTGGGTTCGGTAGAGTGGCTCGCCGGGTTTCGACAGGCTCAACCACCGGTGGTTACAGCCCCGCGGGCAACTCCCCCGTCGCCACGAGGTACAGCCGTTGCGTGGGCCGCGTCATGGCCACGTACAGCGCCCCGGCCCCACGCGAGGACGCCGCCACGATCCCCGCCGGGTCCACCACGATCACGGCGTCGAACTCCAGCCCCTTCGAATCCTGCGGGGTGAGCACCGCCACCTCCTTGAGCAGCCCCGCAGCCCCGACGCCGACAACCAGGGAACCGAACGCAGCAGCCAGCGAAGCAACAACACCGGCCAACGCAGGCTCCAGCACGATCACTGCAACGGTTCCCCCGAGACCAAGCGACCGTTCCCGCCTCACGGCCGAAACAACATCCGGAACCGTCTCAATCGGCCACTCGCTCGCCCGCACCGACCGCGCCGGCGTGATCGGCAGATCGTGCGCGAGAGCCATCGACTCGGCAGCCGAAGCGATCTGGCTCGGCGTGCGGTAGTTCACGGTGAGCTCCTCGAGCCGCCACCGCGAGGCCTCGAGCGAGGAGCCGAGCAGGGGCTCGAGGGCGTCGCGCCAGTTCGACGCGGCCGCGGCCGACGCCGCCTGGGCGATGTCGCCCACGATCGTGAACGACCGCAGCGGGCCGCGCCGCAGCACCAGCCGCCACTGCATCGGCGAAAGCTCCTGTGCTTCGTCGACGACCACGTGACCGTAGGTCCAAGTGCGGTCGAGCGCGGCACGCTCGGCCGTGGTGGCCCGGTCGCCCAGCTCGGCGAAGTTGTCGGCGAGCGCCTTGGCGTTCACCAGCCCCTTTACCTCCATGTTCGAGATGGCCAACTCGGCGTTCTCCACGTCGCGCTTGCGCTGCTCCTTCTGCTCGCGCTTCTGGGCCGCGTCGACCACGTTGTACTCGCCCAGGTGCTCGGCCGCCTCGTCGAGCAGCGGCACGTCCGAGATGGTGAACTCGGCATCGCGCGGCCGGTGCAGCAGCGCGCGCTGCGCGGGCGTCCAGGTGGGGGTGAGCTGCGCCAGCCATTGCGGGCGGGCGTAGAGGTCTTGCACGAGCTTCTCGGGGGTGAGCGGTAGCCAGGCCGTGTTCAGCGCCACCCGCACGTCGTCGGCCAGGCGCAGGTCTTCGCGCAGCATGGGCAGATCGGTGTCGTCCATCGACCGGCCCTGCGCCTTCAGCTGCGCGAGCCACTCCCGGGACAGCGCGGCGAGCGCGTTCTTCACGAACGTCACCCGGGCCTCGTTGTGCGGCTTGCCGCCGGCCCGGGCCCGGTGAATCGCGGTCTCGATCAGTTGCGGCTTGAGCGTGAGCCGGTCGCCGTTCACGATCAGCACCTGCGCCGACGCCGGCACCCGCTGCCGCGAACGCACGGCACGCTGAACGAGCCGGGCCATCGAGGTCTGGCCCTTGATCGCGGCGACGGCCGGGGCATCCTCTCGGGTGGCCTCGATGCCCGGGTAGAGCTGGCCCACGGATGCGAGCACCACCCCGGTCTCCCCCAGCGACGGCAGCACCGCCTCGATGTAGTGCAGGAAAGACTCCGACGGCCCCACGATGAGCACACCCGAGTTCTTCAGCCGATCCCGATGCGTATATAAGAGGTATGCCGCGCGATGCAGGGCCACCGCCGTCTTGCCGGTGCCCGGGCCGCCCTGCACGACGAGCACGCCCTTCAGGTCTGAACGGATGATGCGGTCCTGCTCCGCCTGGATCGTCGACACGATATCGCTCATGTGCCCGGTGCGCTGGGCGGTCAGCGCGGCGAGCAGTGCTCCCTCCCCCTGGTGCTGGGTTGCCGAATCGCCCTCGAGCAGTGTGGCGTCGAGGATCTCGTCCTCGATGCGCACGATGTCCCGCCCCTTCGAGAGCAGGTGCCGGCGGGCGCGGGCCCCGAGCGGCGTCGCCGCGGTGGCCTGGTAGAACGCGCTGGCCTGCGGCACCCGCCAGTCGAGCAGGATGGGCTGCAGGTCTTCGTCCCGCAGCCCCAGCCGGCCGATGTAGCGGTAGACGGAGGCATCCGTCGAGTTGGAAGAAGAGGAAGAGCAAGAGCCGGAGTCAGCGTCAGAGGTGTCGGCGGCCACTTCGAGCCGGCCGAACGCCAGCCGGTCGTCGACCTCGCGCAGCTGCACTATGCGGTCCTCGTAGAGGCGCGCAAACGTGTCACGCTCGGAGCGCGACTGGTGGTTGCCGCCCACGTCGAGCCGCCGCACGGCCACGAGTTGCTGCTCGGCCTCCCGCTGCAACGCGTCGAGACGCGCATACAGGTTCGCGACATATTGCTGTTCCCGCTGAAGCTCCTGGTCGACCACTCGCACACCCCTTGAAATCCGAGCCTCAAGTTTACTCGGGTCGAATCACTCACCTGACCGAGAAAAAAACAGTGACGCGCCTCGGCCAGCGCGGTCAGACCCGCTCTGACCCTCGGTCGGCTCGGTAGTCTGGTCACACTGCCGTTTAACCGAAGGACCACTGGTGCCCGAAACACGTAGACACGGGCGCATCGAAGGCCTCGACCTCATTCGCGGCCTCGCCATCGGGCTGGTTCTGCTGCGCCACGCGTGGCCGTCCACGTTCGGCGGCGGCGGCATCGTGGGTGTCGTCATGTTCTTCGCCCTCAGCGGCTACCTGATCACCGGGCTGCTCCTCTCCGATATCCGTCGCTTCGGTCGGGTGCGGTACGGCCGCTTCTACCGCAATCGCGCACTACGACTGGTTCCCGCGCTGGTGCTCATGTTGGGTGTTCTGGCCGTGGTCACGCTGATTCTTGACCCCTGGGGCGATAAGGCAGGCCTTGGCCGTGCCCTGCTCATCGGCATCACCTACACCGGCAACCTGCCGATCCCGCTGGGCAGTTCGGGCATCAGCCACCTGTGGACGCTGGCCACCGAGGAACAGTTCTACCTCGTCTGGCCGATCCTGCTGGCCATCGGGGTGCGGTTCCGTCGCATGCGCTGGGTGCTGGTGGGATCGGTGCTCGCCATCGCCACCGTCATGATCGCGTCGATGCTGATGACAGCCCCGGACATTACGCGCATCTACACGCTGCCCAGCTCCTGGGCGATCGCGATGGTGATCGGCACCGCCGCCTACGTGGGTCAGGATGCTCTGGGCCGGATCCTCCCCAAATCCGGCATTCCGCGGGCTGCGCTCTCACTCCTCAGCCTGGGCATTCTGATGATGATCACGTTTTCCCCGATCGCCAAGAGCTGGCACCTCACGTACGTGGCGATCGGCCCGCTGGTGGCTCTCTTGACGGTGGTGATCATCTTGCACCTGCGTGAGTGGAAGACCGTCCCGAAACGCTGGCTGAAGCCCGCACTGGCTCTCGGCACCATCTCGTATGCGGCGTACCTGTGGAATTACCCGGTGGTGCTGTGGCTCAATGCCACGCCGGCGATCCCTCACGGCCCCCTGCTCTCCCTGCCGATCACTCTGTTGGCGGCAACGCTCAGCTGGTGGCTGGTGGAGCGCCCAGCCCTCGCCTGGAAGGCGAGGCTCGACGCTCCGCGTTCGACGCCCGCGCAAAGTGCTCCGGCCCTGCTGGAACAGTCCTGAACGAAAAGAACACCGCGACAGTGAGGGCGTTCCCTTGTCGGCCTCTAGGCTTGCAGCGCGCGGTGTTCTGCGCAGGGACAAGGCGAGCCGCCAAGAGGCAACGCCCGCAAGATTTGGGGGCCAGCATGCTGCGCAGATTGAATCCTCACAGGGGTAGAGCACTCACTGGAGCCGCCCTGGTTGCCGGCGTGCTGATGGTGAGCGGATGCGCCGGCGGCTCCGATGCACAGGGCGTCACCCCGAAACAGGTCGAGGAAACCACGACCACCAGCACCGTCGATGCGGCCATCGCCGCCATTGACCCGAGCCTGATCGACCACGTCGACCAGGTGATGAACGCCGTGGTGGGCTGCCTGGGCACCGACGGCAAGCCGCAGGCCACGCTGCGCGCCTGGCAGAACATGCGCTTCGTCTGGCTCATCGACGGAACTGAGCTGCTGGCCGTGGCCGACGCGCTGGTCCAGAAGCAGGAAAAGGCCGGCTGGACTACGTCCGGGACAGGCAGCGAGATCACCGGCGAGGAGACCGGCGCTGCGAGAACGATGACTCGTGTTTCAGCGGGCGACTCCGACGACGCGCCCGGGCTGAGTATCTCGACGGGGTCGAACACGACGGTCCCTCCGGTGATCTACCTCAGCTCGACCAGCATCTGCTTCGAAGGCGGCCCGCTGCTGCCCTAGCGTCTGCACCACACATTTCAACTTGACCTCCTCGTGCGTTCATTTTGTAGCAGCACACGCTCGCCGCGTGCGCCACTCAGGGGTGCGCCACCACGTGAAACGGCTGCATACGCCAGGAGCCCGCTCGTGCACGCCCACCCCGTTTTGGGGACAGCGGATCGTGCTGCACGTCATCACCCGCGCCATAAGCTGAAACGTGACTAGAATCCGCCCCGAGCAGATGGGGCACAAAGCCCTGCTCCGACGCGGGCGCAGTCACAAGCGACTTCAATACGCGTTTCTCTTCGTCGCGGCCGCCGCCGCGGGAATCGCCGGTTTTGCCGCTATCACCATGACGCTCTAGCGACACAGGCTTCAGATGACCAAGTCGGCAGCCTGGGGGGCGGCCATCGCCGCCGGATCGCTGGCATTCGCGCTCTCAATCAGCTCTCCCGCGATCAAGGCCTGGGCCGAGGAACCGCCCGCAACGGCGACCAACGAAGAGCCGGTCATAACGCCGGATGATTCGACCGTTCCAGTACCGGAAACCCCGCCCGAAACGGCCACCCCGGTCAACCCGAGCCCGGTCGAAACGCCGGCCACTGACACACCCGCACCGGAAGTCAGCCAAGCGCCGACGGAACCGGCATTCGCCGACCCGACCGTTGCACCCGACGCCGTCGCTCCCGCGCCTGTGACCCAGGAGAGCCCGGCCACGACCTCGAGTGAAGAGCCGGCGGAGAGCCGCTCGAAGTACAGCAGCTCGAATTACACCAGCTCGCGGCCTAGCACTCGAGATTCGGATGAGCCGGCTGTAGAGGCCTCAGACCTGAACGTGCTCGGCATCACGACCGCCACACCAGCAGCGCCTCTTCAGCTGCAGCCGCAGCCTGAAACCGCAGCCACTTCGAAGGCCACCGCGACCCCCAACCCGTCCGAGGTGCTCGACTCGGCGGACTCCGCCAGTTCGGCAGTGGCCTCAAGCCTGTCTCCGCTCGCCGTCATTGTTCTGGTGAGCAGCCTGAGCCTGATCGTGCTGCTTGGCGTCGGAAACTTCTTCTATCGCACTCGCTTCGCCAACCGCCAGCAGCCGCGGACTTTCCCCCGCCGCTGAGGCGCAGGCTCACAGGGCAGCAGTAACGCGTACCGTGTTGCCCGCGAATCGGGGGGCCGCTCAGTTATCCGCGCACTCGCACGTCTACTTCGCGGTACTGCAACCGGGGGCGTCGACCGTGACCGCGGTCGGGTTCAGCATCGGCGTCGTGCGCAGTTCCGGTGCCGCATAGGTGCCGGCAGGGCCGGTGAAGACCGCAGTGACCGAGCTGGTCTGACCGGGGGTCAGCATGACCGAGAACCGTGCCACGGGCCGGCCGAGGTCGTCGGTGGTGGTCTCCAGGCTGGCGCCGTCTACGGCGTCGATCGACGACGACACGAAGGTCGTGCCGGGAGGCCCATAGGCGAAAACCTCGGTGCGGAACTGTTTGACGCCCCACGCCTGGCTGGCCACGTACCGCGGGAGGCTAACGGCAATTGCGTCGGTAACAGTTGAATGCAGGTTCACGGAAGCCGTGAAGGTCGGCGTCGCCGCGGTGCAAACATCTGTGTTCAGTGTCGCGCGGGTTTCGAGGTAAAAGTCCATCTTCGAGGCCGACATATCACGGAAGAACACGCCCGTGGTGGTGGTTGCCTCATTCGTAGTGGGCAGGATGCCGGCGATCGGAGTACCGTCGATGATCTTCTGCTCCTCGGGGTGCGAACTCCACGCCATGATTCGGTGCTCGGTAACGCCCAGGGCGACTGCCCTCAGCATGGCCTGCGGTTCGGCCTGCGAGTTCGTTACGGCGTCGAACATAGTCTTGGCGGCCTCGGCGAAGAACGCGTCGGTCTGGTAGGCCCCGTCCTTTCCTTGGTAACGAAAGTAGATCTCATTTAGCAACAGGGCCACTGCGTTGTCTTTTGACAGCACGTCACCCGTACTAACCGCGACCGGACCGGTGGCGCCGAGCATGTGCGCCAGTGCCGCGGGGTCGATCGAGATGACGCCGTCAACGGTGCCGCCGAGGTCCTGCTGCCAGAACGCTTGGGTGATCTTTGCGGCAGTGGGGAAGTCAGGCCGACTGGTCGAAAGGTTCAGTCGCGTGTACATCAGTTGCGTGTACAGGGCCGACAGCTTGGGGTCTTCCGCGACAACCGGTTGGCCGTCACGCCACGGGAAGTCCAGGCTTGACGCCTGCCGGGCAATGCTGATCGCCCCGTCATCGAAGGTGACCTCGGTCAGGGCGGCGGCGGTGCCACCGAGTGCCGTTGTCTCGGCGAGGTTCTGGAAGATCAGAACATAAGTGCGCGGCCCTGAGGCTCCGAGCATGTCGGGTGCCACCGAGGTGAACGAGCTCACTTCCCTCACGGTAGTTGCCGCTCCGTCGAGCATGGTCGACAACTTGCTACCGGCCGCGCTGACCTGGTCGATGGTGCCGTCTAGTTCAATCCCGGCAACGGATTTCGCCGCCGAGTCGAGCGCGGTGCTCGCAGTGGCGAGGGCTGTGTTCAGTTCCACGATCGGCCCGAGGTTAATCTTCCCGTCGACGGGCTTCAGCGACGCGGCACTCAGGCCGGACGCCACCGTCGCGATCGGCGCGACCGCATCCTGCGCCACCACGTCAATGGCGTCTGCTATCTGACGCACGGCGGTGAGGTTGGCGCCGGCGAACGGAACGATTTCCGCGGCCTGCCAGAGCGGATCATGGGCCTGATCTACGGCCTTGCCCGTGGCGGCGGAAAGCATCGTGGATGTGTCCCCGAGCCCGGCGAAGTTCATCGCAGTGGCCTGGGTCTTGAGGGTTCCCACGAGGGTCTGCGCCTTCTCGAGTTCCGCCTTGGCCGTCAGTGCGCGGGAACCGACCCACCCCCCGGCGGCACCGAGCAGAACGACGAGCCCGACGAGCACGGTAAGGGTGATCAGAACCAGGCGACGACGCCTCTTGATCCGCCGAGGTCGCGTGGGGGTGGCGGCGCGGTCGTCGGTTATTTCAGTCACGTACGAACGCTAACCCATGCCGGCCGTCTGCCCCGCATCTGCCAACGCGCGCAACAACTCTGGGGCGACCGCACTGGATGCTCGCGAGTTACACCTACCAGCGCAGTTGGCGGGCCGCGATCTCGTCACACTTGTCCGAGCACCAGTATTTGCGGATCGGGTCGTGGATCGGTCGCGAACATTGAAGACAGCGGTTGGTCCTGCCAAGACGCCACTGAATGAAGGAAGAGCGTAACGAAAGAGTAGGCATCGGGTTGCCTCCTTGGCACCGCACGGGTCGGCGGTGTCGCCACCATAGACCTGCCGCGGCCGAGGAGATAGATCTGCGCCGAACAGGCCCAGACCGTCAACCCGTCGTCTGCAACTCCGACTGGACCGCATCGAGGGTGTCCGTCTGGAATCCCTTCTGCACGGTTTTCAGCTTGTCTTGATCGATAACGACGATGGACTGTCCGTCAGGCGAGGTGCCGGTGCCCGTTGTCGGCAGCGTGAAGAACGTCACGTCACCTACGCGCACGTTGCTTAGTTCCACGGCTAGACCGGCGACGTAGGCCGAGTTGAGCCCGTCGTCGACGGCGAGATAGGGAGCAATGGCCCCGACCAGGCCACTGATCTTGCCGGGGTTAGTGAGGGTTTCCGCCGTCAGCGACTTGCCTAGAACGGCCTTGATGAAGGCTTGCTGGTTGCGTGCGCGCTGAAAGTCGCCGTCAGAGAATGCGTAGCGTTCCCGCACGAAGGCCAGAGCCTCCGTGCCGTTCAAGCGGTGGGTTCCCTCAGCGAAGTAATGTCCCTTCAAATGAGAGGAGTCGAATCCGATCGGATTATCGATGTCGACGCCGCCTAGGGCATCCGTGATGCCCTTGAAACCTGTGAAGTCGACAATCGCCACATGGTCGATGCGAGCTCCGAGCAGGCCTTCGACGGTCTGCACGGCAAGGGGCACTCCGCCGTAGGACATGGCGGCGTTGATCTTGGCCTCACCACGGCCCGGAATCTCGAGCCAACTGTCACGCATGATCGACATGACATAGATGTTCTTGCGGTTCGCCGGCACGTGCACCACCATGATGGTGTCCGAGCGCTGGCCGGTCAGGTCTGCGATCGACCCGTCATTGGCTCCCCGCGTGTCAGAGCCGAGCAGGAGTATGTTCTGCCCGCTCGTGGTCTGACCGCTCGCCGCGTCAACGGGTGCCGCGGTCGGGCGAGAAGCCTCGTCGGGGAAGACATCCGGAATCTTGACCGTCTGAGTGTCGAACGTGTTGCTGAGGCTCCAGGCATAAACACCCGCAGCCCCGGCAACGAGAAGGATTACTGCGACGATGGCGATGAGCAGGGTCCGCAGCCCCCTGCGTTTCGGCTTCGTCCCCGTGGGACGAGACTGATCAGCCATCACGGCCGACCGAGCCCCAGGTAGGTCCAGCCCGCAGCACGCCAAGTGGCCGCGTCGAGAGTGTTACGGCCGTCGATGATGATGGGCACACGCACGAGCGTGGCCGCCCAGACCGGGTCAATCTGCTTGAACTCGGCCCACTCGGTGACCAGCACCACTGCGTCCGCGTCACGCAAGGTCTCCTCGATACTGGTCGAGTAGGTGAGTTGCGGATGCCGCAACCTTGAGTTCTCGATTCCCTGCGGGTCGGTCGCCACAACGTCGGCACCGAGCCCCCGCAGCTGCACGGCCACGTCGAGTGCCGGTGAGTCCCGCACGTCGTCGGAGTGCGGCTTGAAGCTCAGCCCGAGTACGGCAACCTTCGCGGTGTAGACGGGCTTGTCCAGCGCCTGCAAAGTCATTGCCACGACCCGCTGCCGCTGCCGCAGGTTGATCGCATCGACCTCCTTCAGGAAGGCGACCGAGTCGCCCCGGCCGAGTTCCTCAGCACGGGCGGTGAACGCACGGATGTCCTTAGGCAGGCAGCCCCCACCGAACCCGACACCGGCATTGAGGAAACGGCGCCCGATGCGGTTATCGAAGCCGATGGCGTCGGCCAGCTCACTGATGTTCGCCCCGGAGGCGTCGGCAATCTCAGACATGGCATTGATGAAACTGATCTTGGTGGCGAGGAACGCATTCGCTGAGACCTTCACGAGCTCGGCGGTGGCGTAGTCGGTGACGATCAATGGAGTCTGCGCGGCCATCGCCGAGGCATAGACCTCGTTCAGCAATGCCGTTGCTTGCTCGCCGGCCTCGCCGGGAGCGACTCCGTAGACCAGCCGGTCAGGGCTGATGGTGTCTTTCACTGCGAAGCCCTCGCGCAGAAACTCGGGGTTCCACGCGAGGGTCGCGCCGCTGCCGGCGGCCTCGATCACGGCGGCAAGGCGAGCGGCGGTTCCGACCGGAACCGTGCTCTTGCCCACGACCAAGTCACCTTCGGCGAGGTGGGGCAGCAGTGACTTTATGGCGGCGTCTACGTGGGTGAGGTCGGCGGCGTGGCTGCCGGCCTTCTGCGGGGTGCCGACGCCGATGAAGTGCACCCCGGCGCCAGCCGCGTCGGCAATGTCGGTGCTGAAGCGCAGCCGGCCCGAGGCCATGGCCGAGGTCAGGATCTCAGGCAGACCCGGCTCATAGAAGGGCGGCTTACCCGCGGCGAGCTGCTCGATCTTGTGGGCGTCGATATCAATGCCCACCACCTCGTGGCCGAGTTCGGCCATTGCAGATGCGTGCACTGCCCCGAGGTAGCCACAGCCGATAACCGAAATCTTCATGCGTTGTCTTCCATAAGGTTCAGCCTATTTGCGACTGCGCGACCGATTCGACCATTGACCCCATCGCTCCAACCCACAACGGTTGGCCTACACGTCTGCTACTGCCTGATTGAGTCCGCATGGTCGTGGTACCACTCCACAGTTGAGCGCAGCCCCTCTTCAAGGCCAATTTGCGCAGTCCAGCCTGCCTCGGCGAGCTTGGACACGTCCAACAGCTTCTGCGGGGTACCATCTGGCTTCGTGGTGTCCCACTCGGTCTGGCCCGTGAATCCGACCACCCGGGCCACCGTTTCCGCGATCTCACGGATCGTGACATCGCTCCCCGTGCCCACGTTGACCTGCTCCGGCCCGTCGTAGTTCTCCAGCAGGTGTAGGCAGGCGGCCGCCATGTCATCGACGTGCAGAAACTCCCGCCGCGGGGTGCCCGTACCCCAGTTGGTCACACGCGGCACACCCGACTTCGCCGCCTCGTCGTACCGGCGGATCAACGCTGGCAGCACATGCGAACCCGTCGGCGAGAAGTTGTCGCCCGGGCCATAGAGGTTCGTCGGCATTGCCGAGATCCACGGCAAGCCATACTGGCGGCGCACAGCCTGAATCTGAAGGATTCCCGCGATCTTCGCGATCGCATACGCGTCATTCGTGGGCTCGAGATACCCGGTAAGAAGAGAGTCTTCTCTGATCGGCTGGGGTGCAAGCCTCGGGTAGATGCAGGACGACCCCAGGAACAGCAGCCGCTCCACCCCATGCTTCACGGCCGCATCGAGCACATTGACCTGAATACGCAGGTTGTCGCTAAGGAAATCCACTGGGTAGGTGCAGTTGGCGAGGATGCCACCTACCTTCGCGGCGGCGAGAACGACGTAGCGCGGCTTAGCCTCAGCAAAGAACGCGAAGACCGCGTCCCGGTCCTTCAAATCCAGCTCGACCGACGACCGGCCGACGAGGTCCGTGAACCCCTCAGCCTCGAGGTGACGCCAGATCGCGGAACCCACCAGTCCACGGTGGCCCGCAACATAGAAACGGGAAGACCTGTCCAACGGTTTCGGTACGAAGACGCTCTGCTCGCGGTCGCCGGCAGCTGAGGCTACAACGATAGCCATCGTCAGTTCGTTCCGACGCTGACGGGCGCAGTGCCCCAGCTGGCAAGCTTGACCTCATCGATCCATCGGCTGCCGGAGTGCTGAAGCGCCGTGATGTCAGCATCAACCATGATGCGGGCCAGTTCAGCGGTATCGACAGTGGCCTTCCAGCCCAACTTGGCTTCAGCTTTGGAGGCCTCACCGACGAGGGCATCCACCTCGGTCGGGCGAAGGTACCGCTCGTCGAACCGAACGTGGTCCTCCCAGTTGAGCCCTGCGTGGCTGAACGAGGTCTCCACGAAGTCGCGCACCGTGAAGTTGCCGCCGGTGGCGAGAACGAAGTCATCGGGCTCATCGACCTGGAGCATGCGCCACATGCCCTCGACATACTCCGCCGCATACCCCCAGTCCCGGATCGAGTCCAGGTTGCCGAGATACACGTGGTCTTGCGTGCCGGCCTTGATCGCCGCGACCGCGCGAGTGATTTTGCGCGTAACGAACGTCTCGCCCCGCCGCGGCGACTCATGGTTGAAGAGGATGCCGTTGACGGCAAACATGCCGTAAGCCTCACGATAGTTCTTCGTGATCCAGTAGCTGTAGACCTTCGCGGCACCATAGGGGGAACGCGGATAAAACGGCGTCTCCTCATTCTGCGGCGGCGGCGTCGCCCCGAACATTTCCGAACTCGACGCCTGATAGAAACGAGTCTCTATGCCCGACATCCGCACAGCCTCGAGCAACCGAATTGCGCCCATCCCGGTGGTGTCCCCGGTGTGTTCTGGTTCATCGAAAGACACGCGGACATGCGACTGCGCGGCCAGGTTGTACACCTCGTCAGGCTTGATCTCTGCGAGAAGCGTCACCAGACGGCTGCCGTCGCTCAAATCACCGTAATGCAGAAACAGCTTGGCAGCCGGGTCGTGCGGGTCCACGTAGAGGTGGTCAATCCGCGACGTATTGAAGGTCGACGCGCGGCGGATCAGACCGTGAACCTCATAGCCTTTGGACAACAGCAGTTCGGCAAGGTAGGAGCCATCCTGACCCGTGATGCCGGTAATTAATGCGCGCTTTGCCAATTTGTCCCCATTTGTCTTATCCGGGCATGTCAGGGAACAGCGGCATCGAGGACCGCGCTTCGCTGCCAGCTCTGTCAAACCTAAGCCTAGACGACTCGCTGTAGCGCACTGACGCAGGGCACCTGATGCCGAAACAGAACAGTTGCCCGACTTAGGGTGCAGCCATTCGAGAGCCCCGGGGAGTGGATGAGCGCTCTATCCGCCCCCTGACTAGCCAGTCAAGGCCGCTTGAGCCCACACCGCACCCTCTGGGCCAATTGAACTCGAGCAGCTCCGACACGTCGATCAACGACGGCGGCTCGTGAGAAGTCCGCTCGTTCCAAACGATTTGAATACACCCACTCCACGAGGGCATGTCTCCTTATTCGCGCAACCACACGGCACTGATGCTGGCAGAGAAGACCAACTTAACCATCATGGTCCGCCTCCACGAGGTCTCCCGCTCTGGCTACGCTTGAATAGCTCGGACACCATCGTCGGCGATTATTCGTCAGTACAGTAGAAGGTGCCTCGTTCCACGGCGATTCCGACGAGGTCTAGGGCCCCCGGATCCTCGCCGACCTCCACGCCGGGAAATTTCATCTCCCGCAAAACTGTCACCACGGCCATGAACTGACTGGGATTGGCTGGGATCTGCCCGAAGAAATGGCACAGGCATCGACCTCGCTAATGCGTGATGTCGCCCAGCCAAATCTGGTTCAACGCCCCGATGGCCCACTTGCGCTTCACGGCATCAACCGGGCATATCTGAGGACGCGGGAGGGGTGAGTATATCTGACGACCGTCATCGACACCCACAGCCACCGTGTGATCGGCTGGGCCACGCCGAGAGCCACTCTCGCGACCTTGAGAACAGAGCTCCACTGCCGTCGAGCCTGGCCCACCCGGTACCGAGCGATCCGCGGCGTCGCGCAGCAGATCGATGACGGCTACAATCCCCGCCGGCGCCCGGTCACGTCCCGCGGAGTGGTGGAGTTTCTCGACACTGTGCGGGTCAGTGGTTCCAGTTTAGGCGGCGGCGAGTTCGGGGAGTATCACCGCCTCGTCGAGGACCTCGATGGGGTTGTTCATGGTGGTCAGCTCGAGCATGGATGCTTCGGAGAAGTAGCGTCGTTCGCTGGCTTCCCACTCGTCATGCTGCTCGATCAGGACCGACCCGGCCAGGCGCAGCAGGGCCGCGGAGTTGGGGAACACTCCGACGACGTCGGTGCGGCGTTTGATCTCCTTGTTGACCCGTTCCAGCGGGTTCGTGGACCAGATCTGGCGCCAGTGCCGCCGCGGAAACCCGGCGAACGCGAGGAGGTCGGGTTGCGCGTCGACGAGCATGGCAGCGACCTTGGGGTGCGAGCGGCCGAGCATGGTGGTGACTTCTCGGAACTGCTTCTCGATGTGTTCGCGGTCGGGCTGGGCGAAGATGGTGCGGATGATTGAGGCGACCATCTCCTGGGATCCCTTCGGCACGACCGCGAGGACGTTGCGCATGAAGTGCACCCGGCAGCGCTGCCAGCCGGCGCCTTGAAAGACGGTCCCGATGGCTTTCTTCAGGCCGGTGTGAGCGTCAGACATGACCAGCTTGACCCCGTCGAGACCGCGAGTCTTCAACGACAGCAGGAAGCTGGTCCAGAAGCCCTCGTTTTCACTGTCACCAACGTCGAAACCGAGTACTTCACGGCGTCCGTCGGCCGCGACGCCGACCGCGACGACGATGGCCTGGGACACGATCCGGTGCCCGACGCGCGCTTTGCAGTAGGTCGCGTCAAGGAACACGTAGGGGAAGTCTTGTGCGGCGAGGGTGCGGTCGCGGAACTCGGCCACTTCGGCGTCCAGGCCCGCGCAGATCCGGGACACTTCCGACTTTGAGATCCCGGTGTCAGCGCCGAGCGCTTTGACGAGGTCGTCGACCTTCCGGGTCGATACACCGTGAACGTAGGCCTCCATCACGACCGCGAACAACGCCTGGTCGACCCGGCGGCGACGCTCCAGCAGCGCCGGGAAGAACGACCCGGCGCGCAGCTTCGGGATCTTCAGATCGAGGTCCCCGGCCGTCGTCGTCAACGTCCGCGGCCGGGTGCCGTTGCGGTGGGTGGTGCGGTCACCGGAGCGCTCGAACGGGGCAGCACGGATGAACGCGGTCGCTTCCGCATCGATCAGTTCTTGATACAGGGTTTCGGTCGCGACGCGGATGCGGTCGGTGACATCGGTGAGTTTGAGTTCTCCCAGCAGGTCGAGCAGGGCAGACTGGTCTAGAGCCATCGTGTGGTGTCCTTTGTGAGTTCTTTGATCGGTACTCACTGACCATCCCACGGTGGCTCTTCACGTTGACGAAGCAACACTCAAGAGCGGGAAACCACACCACTCACGGGGACGTAACCCGGCGCCCCTACTCAATCGGGCATGTCACACCCGTGGACTTCGAGATGCAACACTCGCCTCCGGCAGCAGAGAGCCAATTCGCAACTCACCCAGTATCCATTCTCACTCGATCGAGCCCACTCACTGTCAGACAACACGGCGGTTGCGAGACGTACACGCACGCTGACAAGACTGTGAGCAGGTCTTAGGAGACACGCCCTGGGGGGAACCCCCGTCAAAAGGTGAGAGGGCTCCTTTGATTGCTCTGGTCCCAGCGTTTACCCCGTGCGCGGGATGAACGGTTAATGACTAATCTGCGGAGCTCATGGTGCAGGTATACGCGGTATGCCCCGTAGACGTGCCAATGCTTCACCCAGCGGATATGCCCGATCGACTGCGCAAGCCGAATTACCCTGCTAGTTGAGGACTCCGCGCTTCCCAGTTCCTGGAGATGGCGTGTCTCTTCAAGAGTGGACTGAACACCGTCGTCGACCCGTGCGAGCTGCGGGTAAACGGTATAGAAGTCAATCTTGTGCGCCACGCGTGCAGGCCAGTCGGTAACGGAGGAGACTCTGCGCCCATCCTCGAGCAGAACCTCGGCAGCTGCACGATTTAGCCCGTACGCCCATGCGCCAGGTGGCGGCACAAGGGTCTTGAAAACAGTCCTCGCCAGAGCGTCCTGACGGGAAGATATGACGGTGTAATCGGAGTAGGCGTCGAGGACCACGATCGTCGGGTGGCTCGTTTGAAGGGCCTCCATGATTTCGTCGTTGATTGGTTTCCCGACCAGCCTCGCATCATCTTCGAATACGAGCGAGAACAGGTTACCGCTCGCCGCGAGCGCGGCCCACGCGGCACGATGCGCAAGGGCGCAGCCCACTTCACCCTTAGTGAGTTCCCGGCGCTGCAAGACGCGGGCTGCGGCTTGATCCACGTAGGAATCAAGACCACCGGGCAGTTCATCAACCATCACTCCCTGAACCCTGTGAATGGGGATGCCGTGCTCTCGGAGCTGATCTTCCAGTTCGGTGCCTCGGTAGTTGCGATCGAGGCCAATTACGAGGGCTTCAAGCATGGTCGAATTCCTGCCGTTTGTTTAGGGTCATGTCACTCTATCCGCGCCTGTTATCGCGCCACTAAACCAACTCGGATTGCAGCGCCTTGATAGGGCCCTACGCGGTAACACCCTGGCTTGGCCGCGGGCAGCAACTCGGCTCCCATCAAGCCATTTGTCGACGGAAGACGTCGCGGACAACACAGCGGTCGATGAAGCCCCGTTACTTTCTTTATAGCCCTTGATCGCGTATTCGTTTGAGGGTGCAGGCCTGTCAGGCACGGCATGATTGTTGCCCCCAGTCGTTGATGATCCGGGGTTGTCACTGGCTTCATTGGTATCGGTGATCGCTGATAACGGAGCATTCATGATCGATAATTGCGACAGTGTTGACGTCTTCATCGGCGTTGATGTGGCCAAGGGCGAGCACCACGCAGTCGACCTGGCCCGGGCAAGGAAGGTGCCCTTCGACAAGGCCAAACAGGCTCGAAGAGTGATTGATACTCGGCGACCGCGGCACAACCACCATCCGGCACCTACGCTAGCGCGCCAGCCGTTGCTTCATCCCGCTCTCCAACGGCCTTTCAATGAAGCGATAGAGAAGCGCAGACATAGCGATACAAACAAGAATCGTCCCCACGAGCAGAAAGGCGCCTAGCCAGCTGACACCTGGTTGGGCAAACTTGGTTACCTGGGCAATGACGATCATCTGGATTAGATACAGGGCGAATGACCACTTGCCTAGACTCACCATCCACCTGCCACGAAGGGCAGACGGAAGGCCGGCAATATCTGAGGCAGCTGCTGCCGCAATCAGTAGAACCGTCATTGGCAGGTAGGCAAGGTCGAGCACTCCAAGAGGCAAGCCCTTGGTGTCCCCTAAGTGCACACCGGCATGCATCACACCCCAGTTCGCCAGGGCAAGGCCGATGTATCCAGCGACCGCCAGCAGGGTCGCGCGGGGCAGCGACATTCTGATGCGCCAGCCTTTTCGCATGGCCACGGCTAAACAGATGCCAATTACAAATTCACCAAGCCTGTAGAGAGGGTTCGTGTACGTGCTGAAGACAGTTATTGCGGGAAGGTCCATCTGGGATCCGGCACCGTAGGCGATAGTCCATAAGAGCATCCCAGCGGCAGCCCCGAAGCCGATCGTGACGCATCGCCGAATCGTTGCTCCGAAAAGGGGGCGCACTAAAAATGGGAAGCAGAGATAGAAAAATACTTCAACCGACAACGACCAGCTCGGCCCGTTACCCCCCGACCGCATGTTCTCGGTCCCCCATGCCTGAAGGAGAAACAGGGAAAGGATAGTACTGAGCCAGTGGGGAGTACCAGCCGCAATAAGGAGGCCCGCCGCGACGATCGTCGTCAAAACATGCAGAGGGCCGATGCGGGTCAACCTGCCAATGTAGAAGTCCCTTAGCGTTCGGTGGGGTTTCCAGGTCCATGTGAGGATGAATCCTGAAAGGACGAAGAAGAACCCCACGCCTATGGGCCCAACAAGACTGAGCTCTTGCAGCCCCGGGAGCGGGAATAGCTCCGGCACCGAGTGCCGAAGTAAGACCACAAGTGCTGCAAAGAATCGCAGCCCGGTGAGCGAGTCGAGCGAAGCAGCCCGCTTGTTCCACGCTGCGCACTCAAGCGTATCCGCTATATCCCCCGAAGTCATTGCCTGAGTATTGCATGCGCATGGCCGAGCCCCACAACCGACCATCAACCTGTCCGTCAAGCTGATTAGTCCCAGTCGCACATGATCGCGGGAACGACTCTGGCCAACGCTCCGTGCCGCGTTGCCCGCCCTACGTGCTTCAACTGTGGCGCGGAAACTCACGTTTTCACTTGACGCCGAATCGAGTCAAAGTGTGAGAGCTGGTCCTCAGACGGATGAATCGCTCGCCCCACGAACGAAGATCGGGCTGCGAGAAACGGGAGATGAACGGTGCAGCATTCGCGACGATAGCAACAGAACTGCAATGGCTACCTAAGTCCCAGCCTAGACTTCACCGCACGTCGAATTCTATCGGTGTGCATCTCTGTACCCTTGGCGAATACCCAACCCCCGGCGCTGAGGCCAGCGACGATTATGAGCAGATAGGTCCAGTGGAGCAGATCCGACGGCCACCGGTTGTTCACCTGAATGCCTAGGGCGGACACAAGCAGAACGAGGATCGGAACGTGAATTGCATAGAGGGAGAAGGAGCTGTTCGCCAGTGTCGAAAACTTCCCGAGGATCGTGCGTTCGGTCGATTCCTTTATGAACCCAGTCGTGAGCGTCGCCATAAGGACGGCTGCGGGCACCGCCACAATGTAGTCGCCGACGATAGTTGGGAGCGAGTTGAGTCCGCGCACCGCAACGGCCGCGCCTAGCGCGGCAAACCCGGCAGTCAAACGCAAGGTGAGCAGGGTCCGCGGATTGATGCGGTGGGCCCATCTATCGAGGCGGGGAGCGCTCGTGGCGACCAGAGCTCCGAGGAGCCAAACTGGGACGTAGACGAGAACGCGATCACCGACGAGAAACGCTGAGCCAATCGCGACGACGATGAGAATGAGCCGGCTGCGCCCGCGAACGAAGAACGCAAGCAGAATGATAGCCGCGATGACGTACATCCAGAATTCGAAGCCGAGCGACCAAAGGGCGGTATTGGACCCGAAAGTAGGGACCCGGATTCCACCCATGAAAAAAACGTTGCCGAAGAAAGTGAGACCGTCGATGGGCCGCTGGTCTAGAGCGACCCCACCGTAGCGAGGATCGCCAACATAGGCAGTCATGGCGCCGAAGTAGCGCCGTCCGATGGCGTCCAGCGCGAGGGTTAGGACCAACGCAGGAACGAGGACGACCCACAGCCGCGTCGTCCTATCAGCGAGGTACGAAGGCCAAGAGAAGCGCCCTTGGCGGGCTTTACGTAGCAAACTACCGCCCACCCAATACCCGCTGAGAACAAAGAAGACCACCACCGCTTGGTGCCCGATCGCTGTCACGCCGTAGAGCGCCACCTGGGCTCCGTTATGTGGAGCGTTATCGTAGTCGACGAGCAAGAGCGTGCGCGCGTGGCCGAGAACGACGAACAGGGCGGCTACCGTGCGGAGGATATTGATCGGCCCGTTGTCGGCAGAAACCAGGGTTTGTGGGGCAAGGGTGTGTGGTCTCGTTGTGCTCATGCCCAGCTCCCCTAAGTGCAGCGTATCGTCGCTATCCTAACGAGTTACCCGTCACGTTTCGCTCACGGACCGCACGCGCGAAGCAACTGAGTATTTGACCCCTTGAGCGCCACCAGTTATTGCGGTTGAGCGCCACTGAATATTGCGTTTCAGCGCCACTGGGTATTGACCTGCCGCGGATATCTCGGACAGTGGGCCCTCTTAAAATGAGGGTTCACTGAAAGTAGAGATCAGCATGGCCGCAGCACGTAGGCGTTTCACCCAGGAGTTCAAAGACGAGCTGTGCCGCGAGGTGATCAACACCTCCAAACCGATCAAGGACGTCGCCACCGCATACGGCGTCGGCCCTGAGACTCTCCGGAACTGGCTCAACAAATACCGCGAGGCCAACGGCGGCACCGAAGCCGACCTGACCGTGTCGGAACGGGCCCGTCTGAAGGAACTCGAGCGGGAAGTTCAAGAGCTGCGGGCGGAGACCGCATTCTTGAAAAAAGCCAGCGCTTACTTCGCGCGGGAGCAGCGGTAGTGAGCAAGTACGAATACATCGACTCCCAAAAATCTGAGCCCACCAACCGGGATTCGGTGGTGAAAATGTGCCTCTGGCTGGCCGTCTCCACGTCCGGTTTCTACCACTGGGCACTTCGCTTCGGCCGCAGTCAGCGACCGCGGCCCGGCGAGAGGCCCTGATCGCCCGGATTCAGCACTTCTTCGAAGAGTCCGACGGCACCTATGGATACCGCCGAATCCACGCCGACCTGGGCGCCGAGCAGACCGAGTGTTCGCCCGAGCTGGTGCGGCAACTCATGCGCCAGATCGGCCTCGTAGCCTGCCAACCACGGCCCTTCCGCATCACCACCGAAGCCGACGCCGAGGCAGCCGCAAGCATGCCCGACCTCGTCAAACGCGACTTCACTGCCGACCGCCCGGGAGTGAAGTTCGTCGGCGATATTACCTACATCCACACCTGGCAAGGCTTCATCTACCTAGCCACCGTCATCGACTGCTATTCGAAGAAGGTCGTCGGCTGGTCCATCGCCGATCACATGCGCACCGAACTCGTCGCCGACGCCCTCCGCAACGCCGCTGCGACGACCCTGATCGAGCCTGACGCGATCTGGCACTCCGACCGCGGCAGTGTCGGCGGATTCAACCGGTGGAAGCAACACCTCGATTATGGAGGTGGATTATGGGACGTCCGAAGGGTTGGATGGCCATGCAACTCGGGCGGGAGCCGATGCGGTCGCCGGGCCGGCCGCCGGGGTGGCGCCGGGAGCACCGGCAGAGTTTCTGGGACCTCGTTGGGCAGGGTGTCTCGAGCGAGGATGCTGGTGAGCGGGCCGGCGTGTCGGCGCCGGTCGGGACACGTTTCTTCCGTCACGCTGGCGGGATGCGAGACCTCAGCAAGGCACCGCTGTCAGGAAGGTTCTTGGCCTTCGTCGAGCGTGAGGAGATTGCGATTCTGCGAGCACAGAATCTTGGTGTTCGCCAGATCGCACAGGCGTTGAGTCGGTCCCCGTCGACGATTTCCCGTGAGCTACGGCGCAACGCGGCCTCGCGTGGCGGCAAGGCTGAATACCGGGCCACGAGCGCTCAGTGGCATTCCGACCGGCGTGCCCGCCGACCCAAAGCCGCCAAGCTCGCGCGTAGCCCCCGGTTGCGCGAGTACGTGCAGTCCCGGTTGGATGGAACGGTCAGACGCGCAGATGGCACGCCCGCTGCAGCTCCCGGGATCGGGGCGTGGAACGGGCGTCGACATGGGCCCCGACAGGATCGCCGCTGGTCCACAGCATGGAGCCCGGAGCAGATCGCCGGTCGACTTCAGGTCGATTTCCCCGACGATAGGAGCATGAGAATCTCCCATGAGGCGATCTACCAGGCCCTCTACATCGAGGGTCGGGGCGCGCTGCGTCGCGAGTTGACCACAGCCTTGCGGACGGGTCGGGCGCTGCGCGTTCCGCGGGCCCGCGCAAAACGAGGCAAGAGCTTCCTGTCAGAGGAGGTCATGATCGCCGCCCGACCCGCAGAAGCCAACGACAGGGCCGTTCCCGGACACTGGGAAGGGGATCTGATCCTCGGACTAGGCGGGGTCGCAATCGGTACCCTCGTCGAACGCACCACAAGGTTCACGATGCTGTTGCACCTGCCCCCGATGGACGAGCACAAGATGATCGGTGCACAGGTCAAGAACGGGCCGGCGACAGCCGGACACGGCGCCGACGCCGTCTGTGATGCGATCGCCCGAACCATCACCGGTCTGCCCGAGACCCTGCGCAAGTCATTGACCTGGGACCAGGGCGCCGAGATGGCCCAACACGCCAGACTCCGAATCAAGACCGGGCTGCCGATCTACTTTGCCGATCCCCACTCGCCGTGGCAGCGACCGAGCAACGAGAACACCAACGGGCTGTTGCGCCAGTATTTCCCCAAAGGCACCGACTTCACCCGCTACGCCCTGGACGATCTTGACGGCGTCGCCAAGACCCTGAACGAACGCCCCCGCAAGACACTCGGTTTCAAGACGCCAGCCGAAGCGATGAACGAGCTACTGTCGACCGCAAGCACCGGTGTTGCGACGACCGGTTGAATCCGCCTAATACGCGTCAGCGCAGATCACCGCGTTCGCGAAAGCGCACCGCATCACCCGGTCGATGGGCTACACCGGGGTCTGCTGGGACAACGCGATGGCGGAAAGTTTCTTCGCCACGCACAAGACCGAGTTCTACCACCGACGCGTCTGGCCCAGCAAAAACACGGCATCCAGACAGGTCGGCGCCTGGATCGAGGAACGCTACAACTGGCGCCGCCGGCACACCTCCCTCGGCCAGGTCAGCCCCGTCGACTTCGAACTGCAATACTGAGACCAGAACGCGGTCTTCGCTAAAGCCGCGTAACCCCGTGTCGACTAACCGGGGGCAAGGCCACGTGTGCCCGCCATTATTCCTCGTCGGCCACAAGCATGAACCGCGGCGCTGACGGCGCTCAGCGAAATTCCCCAGTCTTGCTCATCGATGCTCCCCAGGTCGCGGGGTTAGGTTAGCGGAAGTTTGTGCCGGTTGTCACGCGGCGGAGTTCGTTGGATTGGGCGGCGTGGTTGCGGAGCCGGTCGGAGCCGCCGTCGAGGGTGACGACGACGGATCGGTGTAGGAGCCGGTCGAGCATCGCGGCGGCGACGGTGGTGTCGCCGAGGATCTCGCCCCAGGCGCCGACGGGCCGGTTCGTGGTGATCACGATCGACGTTTTCAGGTAGCGCTGGTTGATGACTTGGAACAGTGCTGATGCGGCCTCGGCGGGCAGCGGAAGGTAGCCGAGTTCATCGATGACGAGCAGCGTTGGGCCCGCGAAGAACCGCATCATCGTGCCCCACTTGCCCTCGATCGCGGCGCGGTGGCAGCGGGCGGCGAGGTCGGCGGCGGAGGTGAAATAGGTGCGGTAGCCGGCCGTCACTGCGGCATGGCCAAGGCCCGTGGCGATGTGTGTTTTCCCGACTCCGGGCGGTCCGATCAGCAGCACGTTGGTCGCGGTCTCGAGGTAGCGGCAGGTGCCGAGCTCGGCGAGCAGGTTGCGGTCGATGCCGGAGGCGGCGTCGAGGTCGAAGTCGTCGAGGGTGGCGCCGGTGGGGAGGTTCGCGAAGCGGAACCGGCCGGAGAGGCGGCGGGCGTCGGTGGCGGTGACCTCGATGGAGAGCAGGCGCTCGAGGGCGTGGGTGAGGCTCCAGCCCTCGGCTTGTGCCTGGTCGAGGACGCTCGGCAGCGCCTCGGCGGCGTCGGCGAGCTTGAGCTCGGTGAGGTGGCCGCGCAGCTGCTGATAGACGCTCGCCGGTGTCGTGGTGGCCATGGCCGGCGGGTTGGTCGAGGTGGCGAGTGGTGTGTTCATCGGAGGGTGTTCCTGTTCTTCGCGGCTGTCTCGTAGGCGGCCAGGCTGATCACGGTGGTGGGTTCGGCGCTGCCGGTCAGCGCCATGGCGGCTCGGCGGGCCGCGGTGCCCGGTGGAATGCGTTCCTTCTTGCGGTGCGGCCGGCCGGGAGGCGCCGCGGCCAGGGCGATCGTCTCCAACGCGGTGACGTGCCCGCTGTCGCGGATCGTCACCCCGAGGCCAGCCTCCGCGACGGTGTGCCGGGCGAGGACGACCCCGGAGATGGTCGCGATATCGATGGTCGTCGCGCCGAGGCGTTGGTGGACGACGACGCGGGCTGCGGCCAGTTCCGGCGGCACCGAGTACCGGTTCCCGCGCCAATCGATCAACGCCTGCCGTGTCGCGGTGCGTTCCTCGGTCACCAGGACCGGGAACAGTGTCGGCGGCAACGGCTGGAGGCGTTCCGCGGCGAACATGACCGCGGCTGTTGTGGCTCCGTCGCGTCCCTCGCGGCGCCGGCCGTCCTGGCCTCTGGCGAACGCGGTCAGACGTTGTTGGGCTTGCTCGAGGGTGACGTCGTCGGGGAGGTTGCGCCACCAGCGCTGCGCGGCGGTGTGGTTGTTCTTCTCGACCACGCCCTTGCGGTTGCCCGACCGGGGCCGGCAGGCGACGACGGTGACCGCGTGGTGCTTGGAGAACGCGGCGAACATCGGCGTCAGATCACTCGTCCCGGCCGTCAAAACGGTGCTCATCCGGTCGAACCGCCAGGACTTCGTCACCCCGCCCAGCAGCCCCAGCAGGACCGTCATCGCCGCCAGCAGGTGGGGCAGGTCCATCGACGGGGAAATTACCGCCCGCCAAACCCCGAGTGCGCCAACGACCCGACGAGCACGTAGGCGCGTTTGGTCGGGAACGCCCAGCCGGACGGGGCGTCGGGCAGCTCGACCCAGTCGAACTGGGTCTCCTCGCCGGGCGGGTGCTCGATGATCGCGTTGGGCCGCCGGGTCACGTGCGCGCAGGCGGTGCAGGCCGGCCGCAAGCCACGGTCTCGGATCTGGCGGGTCAGGGTTTGATACGACCCCGAGAAGCCCAGGGGGGACGAGCTCGTCCAGCAGCGTCGCCGCCCAGAGATGCGGGTCCTCCGTCAGCCTCGCGGTGACGTAGTCGATGAACGCGTCGAACGGGTCCAGGGCGGCGCGTTGACGCACTCCGGGAGTGCGCTGGCCGGCGAGATAGGCGCGGATGGTCTTACGGTCGTGGTCTGTGCGGCGGGCGATCTCACTGATCGTCATCCCTTGCCGTTTGAGCGCGTGGATGTCCACGTCGTCCTCCTCTGAAAGCATAGGAGTAGGGCCTTTCTTGAAGCTGGTGTGTGGTCGAAGACCATCAGCATCGAGGAAGGCCCACTTCTATGTGCGGAAGCGACCCGGAGTGGGGAATTTCAGTGAGCAGAACTGGGGAATTTCAGTGAGCGCCGTCAGCGCCACAGTAGTTAACGACCAGTACCGGTTGGGCGCCGAAGGGCGCATCGGCACCCGCAACCGATCAGCGGTTGAACCGCGGTCAAGCGCAGGTGCGGCGACGACGCCGGTCCTGTTTTCGGTCGGCATTAACACGGGCCTCTGTGCCAGTAGTCACACCGCCGCCTGGGAGTTGGGACGAACGCAAGCATTCGCCAGGGAGCGGCAGGACTCACTCGATGTGAGAGGATAAAACCTGCCCTAGGGGGATTCAGTGGCCGTAGCCGTCTTGCTTTTCACGCTCATTGGCGGAGTCGTTGGTCTCCTGCTTTTGGTAGCGGCGTTCCGCCGGTGGCCGACGATGCCACTTTATGCTGTCACAATTCTGTCGGCAATCGCATGGGACCTACCAGGCCTCCACCGCATCGCGTCAGTGGGTGACGTGTCGATCACTGCCGAAGACATGGTCGTGGTCTCGGCTCTCGTAGCAACCGCCCTGAATCCGGGAAGACTATTGGCTATCACGAAGCCCTACAGGCTGATTCTTGTTGCCCTGACATTGGGCCTCGTCGGAGCGCTCATCGCTGGCCTGTTTCGATTCGACACCGGCATGGTAATGAACGATTTTCGCGCGTTCCTCTTCCCCATCGGATTCACGGCCTGGGCATTGAATCAGGATTGGATGACCGATGCAGGCCAGCGGGCCTTCAAACAGTGGATAACGATCACTGGCGCAACTCTCACTGCCGTGGCAGCCATTCACATTGCCATCTATGGGGTTGGCCAGCCTGACACCTTCGTCGTATCCGTACTTAGTGGAGTGTCAAACACCGGCCGCCCCTTAGCGTCTGATCAGGCGATGCTGCTGGGATTGATAGGCCTTCTCATGTTCAGGGCATGGGGAAGCAGCAGGCCCGGACGGGACCGTTGGGTAGGCATCCTGTTTCTTGCGATGTCCATTGCCTGCCAGCACAGGTCGGTTTGGGTGGCAGTCTTCCTTGGCATCGCGCTTACCTCATTCCGACTCCGCGGCGTAGCTCGTGCGCGTGCATTGGCTGGTGCATTTTGCGCATTGTTACTTGGTGCTATCGCTATCCTGTCGGGTGCATTGACTGGGGTCGTGAGCTCGCTTTTCGCGTCAGTTGAGAACACTGGAACTCTGGACGGTCGCCTCTCGTCGTGGACCCAGTTGGTCGAGTCCTCATTCGCTCGAGGGATTTGGACAATCCTCCTCGGCGAACCGTTTGGGTTTGGATACGACCGTATCGAGGCTGGCCAAATCATCTCTTACGCGCCGCACAACTGGTACGTGACCGTGTACTTGCGACTCGGCCTAGTCGGTCTCGGTATTTTCACCATTGTTATGACGTCTACCTTTGCGCGTCTCGCGCGCGGTGCTGAGGCAGTAGCTGTGACGGCTGCTTTCTTGGCGATTGCCACATATATTTCGGCATACTCACTATCCTGGACAGTTGCAGCGTTGCTCGCATGGTGTATCGCGGCAGCGACAAATGAATCATCTGGGAGAGAACCGCAGATTCCCATGCTGCCGAAAAGGCAATTGGCAGGGAACACCCGGTCCAGTAGGGCGTTCTGACAGGTTACGAGGTGCCAGCCGGAGGTACTACCGGACGGCGGTGGCGTCTTGCTCCCCTCCCTTCGTGCCCGATGTTGGGTCGGCGTCAGCAGCACGCATGAAGCGGGAGAACTGTTCTTCCATGTCAACTCCTCATCGATTTTCTCATCATGCTGGGCAAGGACACCCCTCGCTCGGTAAGCGTGCGGCTAGCCGGCTGCCAACGGAACGTTAGAGCCCATGCGCACGCTCCAAGAAAGCCACCCGACAGCACGGACGCCGTTTCGGGACTATTCAGAATGGTCCAACCGAGAGCTTCAGCGCTTTTACTTCCAAGCACTGCAAAACATCCCACGACTAGTGCCCAGGCAAACGGCAGCCCCAAAGCCGAATACAACGTTCTTGAGGCCAAGAAGCTTGACTTGGCCATGGTGCCGACGAGAACTATCAAGCCCACCAGCTGGGAGAGGACAGTCGCCATAGCAGCCACGCGGACATCCCGTGTCGCGAAGAAAGCAAGAAATCCAATTCCAAGTCCTGCGACCAACCCCAACTGCGCGAATCGGACTGGACGGAATAACCCCCGCATCTCCAAGCTGTTAGCGAGGATAGTGAATGGCACCTGAAGACCAAAGCTGATCGCAAGCCAGGGCACCAATAGGCTGGCGCTCTCCCACCCCGGGCCGAGCCAAAGCACAGATAGGTCTGGCCCAACGGCCGCCAATACGGCGAAGATCGGGAACGAAACGCTCCCCGCCAAGATCGCAGTATCGCGAATGGCGCGCTTAGTCGTTTCGACCTCTTCGAGTTTCCACCAATGTGGTTGTATCGCCCGGTTCAAGGCTGTTGAGAGTGCCGTACTTGGCATGCCAGCAAGAGTGTTAGCTCTTGAGTACTGACCCAAGCTACCTGCTCCGAGCACGGCGCTGACCAGCCATCCCGGCGCTTGTCCGACGACCAGGAACACAACGTTCTGCGTGCTCAGCTTGGAGGCGAACCCAAGCAATTCTCGATGGCGTTGGGGCCCGGGGCCTTGGTGACCGACCTTCCGCGCTGTTGTCGCCGCAGAGAAGAGCACCAGAGGGCCGAGCGCAGTGGTCAGTGCTATGGCCCAGGCCTCGCGGACGGTGAGCGCAACGATCACGGCTACGGCGGCTGGCACCACGAAGGCCATAATAATTGTGATCGAATCAGCGATGGGCCTTTCCTCCTTGCGTAGGAGTGCAGATTCAATCGCAGCCATCGGTCCCAACGCCAGCGCGATGGTCAAAAGGCCAATGTACTGCTGCCCACTTGGGGCGTTGAGGAGGGCCAGCCACAACGGGCTCAGAAAGAAGAACAGAGTCGCAGCCAACAGACCGCCTACGGCGGCATACACGCGGACCGAAACAAGGTCAGTTCGGCTGAGCGTCCTCTCCTTGAGAACAATCGACGGCAGCCCGGTAGTCGTCAGGAGGATGAGAAGGCCTTGAAGGCTCAGCGCAGCTGCAAATCCCCCGAACTCCGTCGGAGTGAAGAGACGCGCGGTAACCCCTGAATAGAGGAATTGACCGCCGCTGACGACGAGTTGAGCGCCAAGCATCCATCCAACCCCGTGAGACGCGGCGCGGAAAGTTGTCATGAACGCCTATCCCCTTCGGTCACGCCGAAGAAGATGAGGTCGTCAAAGCTTCGTCGAGCTCTGGCACGGTATTCAAGCTGGTTCAGAAACCCTTGTCGCCACTTCGGCACCTTGCCCTGAGCCACACCGCGACGGACACGAACCTCCCCATCGGATTGCTGCTTCATTGCTTGAGCGGTACGGCCGCCCCCAGAGTTCAATGCCTCGTGACCCCAAATACTCAGCCAGCCATCGGCTTCGCCAAGTTGATCTTCGTGCCACACGTACGACGCGTCGCTCAAGAAGATCGCAAGCATCGAGAAGCTACTAACACTGGAAATGATGACGTCACAACGGGCAAGCACTGCGAGATCACCAACGGAATCCAGAGCGAGCCCCCGTGGTGGGCATCCAGCCACCGTCAGGGCTGCGTTTATCACCGGTGACGGAGTATCCGTTGCCAGGTAGACAAAGGAAGGAACACTGAGCGATTTCGCGAGACTCTGAACTACATCCACGTACCAGTCCAGCGGCAGCTGCTCGTTGAATACCGCGGGCCTAACAAGCTTCGTCGAAGAGAAGTCACCCCCGCGGATGTGAACACCAATACGCACACCCACGTCGCTCGACCCGTCCATTTCCTCGACGGCAGTCATTGCGCCTGCAGCCCCGAAGATCTCCCGTCTGAGAAATGCGCGGGAACGACGGATTCCAAGATATCCACCGTGCATTCCAGAGGAATGCAGCACCGAGATTCTCTTTTGGGCGAGAATCGTTGGCGCCAGCGCAGTGACCGCCTCGAAGTAGTCGAACCGTTGCGCCGATTCGATCATCTCGGCGTTGATATCTACAGCCGGCAGCCCTCGAAGCGCGAAATACTTTATCGAGTCCAACGCACCTGTTTCGAGCTCCTGATCGTATCGTCTGGGGTTGACTCGCCACGGCGGCGCCACCAGCTTCAGACGCAAAGCCCTTGCCCCGAGGTAAGCCTTTGCCCAGGGAAAAACTTCATTCCCGAGACCCGCGCCGCGGGGGCTAATTAGTTTGGGAAGAGACCACAACATTTTTTGAACCATTTCGTTGCTTTGAGAGAAGCGCCTGGAATTTCGATCTGGGAGTGGCTAGGCGCCCAAAGTCTGAATCCGTGATTGTTTCCTGCCCATGCGACGAGAAGGGTTCCCCGGTTGATCGTTGATCAGTGCCTCATATTCTTCTATGTATTGCTGGGCCACGCTCTCAGGCGAGTATCGAGACTGCATCATCTCCGCCGCGACCTTTACAGTGATTGCGGCTGCTCCGGCATCCGCAAGGACGTTCCGAATCCCTCGCGAGATCGCCGCGGGGCTTCTTACATCGATGAGACGCCCAGCTAAGCCATCAAACAGTGTCCAAGGGACCGCACCTGACTCAGCCCCTGCCACGATTGGGATTCCCGCAGCCATGGCCTCGAGGAGGCATATCCCTTGCGATTCTTCAAGGGAAGAATGACAAAACAGGGTCGCCTCCGCGAGGTGGCGTGAAACTTCCGAACGGCTCAAACGGCCGAGGAACCGCACTCCGCTATCAAGGCCCTTTGCCCTTGCCCAATCGTTCATGGGCCCACCTTCTTCAAGCCCTGATCCGATCAATCTCAGCTCCAGGTCAGGCCAGGTTTTTCTCACTTCTGAACATGCAAGGAGGAGACCCCGAACGTTCTTTCGTGGGGATGAATCTGCAATATCGAGAACGACTGGATAATCAGCCCTGCTGACCCGGGGCAGCTCAAGTTGCGGAACTGGATTTGGGATTACTCTCATGGTTCGTCGATATAACATCTCACTTCGCCAGCGAGACACTAGATAGGGCGAGACCGCTGACAACTTTTTCGACGAGAAACGTACTCTATAGGCCATGAGAGTCCTCACGGCCCGATAGGGGTCTCGCATGTGCCGAAGGATTGTCAATGGCGCATCATGAGCTGTGACAAGAACTGGAGCGACCCTCGATTCCAATGCTGCGAGTGCGAACTCGTAGGTCCAGTGCGCGTGGATGACATCCGGATTAATGTCCCGCAGAACTCTTTGAATGCCCTGCCGTTCTTGACGAAAGAAATCCAGTGCGCGGTCTCTGGCCCTGGCCCGAGAAGGGATGATATAGAGATTCAGATTGGGCCCGGAATAGGTAAGAATTCCGTCAGTGTCGCCCGCGGTAGTAACAATAGAAACAGTGTGACCTAGTCTCATGTACTCGACAGCGAGCGCAGGAATTAGCGGAAAAGGGTATCCAGACGACTTGACCGGGTCCGGAAGAAAAGGCTGCAGCATTTCAAGCGTTGCCGGCCCGCACAACGCGATGTGCCTACTCACTTGCGATCTTCCCAATCACACGGCAAGGATTTCCGGCTGCAATGGATCCCGGAGGTATGGACCGGGACACAACCGATCCGGCGCCGATGACGGATCCCGTGCCAATTCTCACACCCTTGAGGACGATAGACCTAGCGCCGAGGAATACGTCATCTTCGATAACCACCCGATCGCCGATCACCGGCGCAGGCATGGGCAGGAATCGCCGCGAGACGCCGATTGGTGGGCGAACAACGTGATGGTCAGAGTCTGTGATAATCACGCCCGCCCCGATGAGGACTCGGTCCCCAATAACTATTTCCTGGGACGCGCTAATCGTCATGCTCGTCATTCCTGTGTCGTTCCCTATCAACAGCTGAGCCCTGCCGTTGGTCGTCCGAATCAGAATGGGACCGCGCGCCTCCAACGTGTTCCGGCGCGCTGAGGCATTTAGAATGACGTTCTCGCCGAGGGAAACTCGACTCCCAGGACAGGCAAAAACGCGCACCCGGCCGTGGAGCTGAACGCTCTGGGGCGCCTGAACTCCTCGAAAGCGAAGGCTTTGCACTCGAAAGGACATCATTACCCCACGGATAAATCTCACTGTGGGCCTGAGTGAATTGCGAATCAAATGGAAATCTACTTTCAGGTTGCTGTTCGCTGTCGGGCTCCGACATGACGCTGATCTAGCCCGCCCGTAGAACTCGTCGCGTGAGCCATAGGCCGTACGAGATCATGATCACGGACCACCACGTCCATGCGTTGCTTTTCCGCAGTATTCGGCGGAGAGAATGATAATTACCGCCTCCTTTGGCACCGGTGAAAGCACGCCAATCTCCACGAATTGATCCGCGAAGCGGCGGGGCATTTCGGGGACACATCCCATAGGTGCCCGGCGCTAACACCACGTCAATGCCCAGTCGCTGGCACCGAAACCCATAATCAATGTCCGCGAACGCGTGCGAGAATTCGCCGTCAATGCCGCCGACCACGCGGGCAGCCTCTACTGGAACGGCCACCAAATTGCCGTTGAAAGTGTCTACCAGCTGAGATTGCGCCGTTGGCATGATGAGGGCGAGGTTGAGCGGGTGCAGGCCATTTCTCCGCATACCGGAGTACGTTATTCTGTTCGTGTCCGGGTCCCTCATCGCTCCGACAACCACCGCACCACGATGTTCCTTGAGCGTCGGGAGTAGGTCTTCGAAGGCGTTGAGATCGATGTCCACATCGTCGTTGAGCCAAACGATATATTCGTCGTCACCACCTTCTGTGCTGGTAAGTACCTGCTGCTCGGCCAGCGCCATACTCTTGGCCCAGAACGCACTCCCGTCGCCCTTCAAAATGAGAACAGTGTGTCGCAGGGTGGATAGTGCATTCGATGTTCCATCGCGGGAGCCATCGTCGAATACTGTGAAGTCGACTTCGACCCCCGCTGCGTCCGCGGTCTCCTGGGCTTTGATCACAGATCGAATGGTCAGCGCCCTGCGATTATGGCAGGCAATGATGACGTGAAATCTCACAAGCGGTCCCCCATTAGAACCTGGCGAATGCCATCAAGAAAATTCTCAGCCATAATCTCAACCGTGTATTTGGTGCTGTCCTGATTGCACGCTTCCCGAAGCCGGGAAAGAAGCTTGCTGTCATTGATTGTCTCGACAAGGGCTCTGGAGTAAAGAATTACCGTGTCACCGGCCACGATGGAGTTCCGCCCATTGACAAGGTACTCAAACTCAGGGGCGTGCCAACCCCAGTCCGTGGTGATTATTGGCAGTCCCGCTGCGAAGCTGTCCACGGCGACGAGCCCTACTCGCCCGGGCATGGCAAGAACCTGCGCCGAGGCCAGAGCGACTGCCTTCCGAGTCCCGTCGACGGGCCCCAAGTAGGTAAGCCAGTCGTATCGGGACGCCCAACTTTCCACTGTCGACCGAAGGGGGCCGTCTCCAGCGATGACCAAGCGAAAATTGCAGTCCAACTCAGACGACTTCTCGGCCGCCTCAAGAAGGAATTGAAGGCGCTTCGACTCGTCGAGCGCACCCACAAACAATGCGGTTTTATCCCTAAGGTCATACCGTTCTCGAAAAGACTCAACCTCGACCTCTTGGACTGAAGAGATCCCGGCTCGGAGCGCAGAGGTATCGATCGAATTTTGTACGACCGTAGTCCGCTCGCGGGGATAGCCATCCTTCACAACTGCTTCAACTCCCCCTTGCGTGTAGGCGAAGAACCAGTCGGCCCGGGAGGTGAGCCAGCGCGTAACGACGCGATCGGCCCCCCGTGTGCGCCTCGTGTAATCCCGGCCATGTCCCCACAGAGCAACGACGCGGCCTCTCGGCCGCCGAGCGCCCAGCAGTTGATACGCATCCAGATTCCTACGCGCCTGCTCCAGAATGATTAGGTCAGCATGCTTGGCGGCGGCCGAAATCTTCCGGACGACAACTCGGCGGCCCAGTAGGATCCACTCTCTATGGAGAAGAGGGACGACAAAACTGACAGTTGCTGAATCTCCTCGCATCGATTGGGCGCCGTTAGGGCGACCGCATGCGACCACTATGTCAATCTCTTCCGTAGCGGCCCGACTGTGCAATTCCTCCCAGAATGCAACTCTGTACTCCGGAATGTACTCCTGGAGAATCATTACCCTACGCATGTCTGTTCAAGACGTTCTCACTCATCATTTCGCTGTAGAGCGTCTCTGTGCGAGCGAGAAACACGTCACGCATGAAATTCTTTTCATAATGAGATCGAGCGAGTTTGCCGCTCAAAACCGGGTTCTCCACTGCTTCGCTCAGAGCACGCTGAAGGCCATCCCACGTCGCAAACACGGCGCCAGAACCTGATTGCTTCAAATCGTCCGCGGCGCTACTACCTGCAAGCGCGACAATAGAACGACCGGCTGCAAGTGCTTCTACGTAGGACAAAGGAATTCCCCCTTCAGCACATTCGCTCGGGAAAACGAATCCCTTCGCCCCCGCGAGCACTTCGGGAAGGTCTTCCTGGTTGAGCTGGCCCCCGTACACGATATTAGAAGATTCTGCCTCTGCAGCTACGACTTCCGCCTGCAAAGGGCCACTACCGAAAACGAGCAGGCTCTCGCCCGCGGGCCAATTCTTTAGGAGGTTGCTGATACCTTTTTCTTCAGAGAGCCGACCGACATAAACCCAGGATTGCCCTGGATCCGCTTCGGGAGCGAAGCCAATGTCTTCAACGAAATTGGGAATGACAACGACTTTTTCGTCTGACAAACCGAAGCCTGTGTAGAGCTTTCGGGAGCGACCAGACAGGAGAATCACCTTGTCGGCGCGCTCTAGCAGCCGATCTCCCGCGAGACCGTGGCGGTTGCGAATCGTAAGCGGAAGAGTGGCGATCAGGGAACCTCGGTAACAGCTGTGCCGTACTGACTCGAGCGAATTCCCATCCGGACAGCGGGTGCAGTGCGCCCCGTCCCGAAACAGAGTGCCCGCAGCGCACACCGGGCGGAAGTTATGCACTGTGGCGACGATGGGGCCGCCCCATTTGCCTAGCCACTCGTGGCCCCAATTAGGAAAAAGGTTATGTACGTGCACGATGTCGGGTGCAAATCGCTCGAGTTCGTCGAGTGGAGACGCTCCTCGACCTGTCGCGACATTGATCGCGGAGCGCACCTTGTAACCAGGCAGGGTTTCAAGTTCATCTGTCCTCGCAGCAATGACGCGCACGTCAATACCGTGTCGGCGCAGGGCACGGATTTGAGCGTCAACGACGACATTTTCTCCACTAGATTGCCTACTGGAGTAATAGCTGTGAATAACTGCAACTTTCAAGTCCCGCCCCGTTCCCGTTGGCCCCTAGCGCCTCGGCGCAATGAGCGCCGCCTTCAAAAAACGAGCATTTCCAAAAACGTACCGTTTCCAGAGCCGGCGTGGCTCGCTGCCAAGGCGGTAAGCCCACTCGAGCCCCGAGGATCTCATCCAGGGCGGCGCCTCCTTTTGCGTGCCTGCGGCAAAGTCGAAGGCAGCTCCGATCGCGACTGCGGTGACCGGCAGCACGGACGAGAGCCGGACAACCTCGATGTCTTGCTTCGGTGTTCCCAACCCGACCCAAACGATCTGCGCCCCGCTGACGCGAATCCGCTCATCCTGTTCATCGATTTCGCGTTTGCTCATGCTGCGAAACGGCGGGCTTTCGACTCCAACGATTGCCACCCCAGGGAATCGACTGGTCAAGTTCTCTTTGAGAAGCGCCAAGACCCCAGGTGTGGAACCGAGCAGATAGTGCCGAATGTTCACCATAATGCCCTCTTGAAAAACGTCAAGGAACAGCTGGGGTCCACGTACCTGTTCGAGCCTCGGAGACTGCCTTCGCAGTGCCGAGACCCACCCAATTGGCTTTCCGTCAGGGTAATTGATCGCAGGTTCAGCCAACAGAACTCGATATTCAGCAGACTTGTCGGCCAATGCGACCGTGTATGCATTCGCAAGGTGAACATGGTGCCCTTGGCCTAGCAGCGCCAATGCTATAACCTGCTCAACTGCAGTTTCTGGGCTTGCAGACACGAAGTCGACAGACCCGACTCTGTGACGCACAGCCCTGATCAATCCCACAGGGAGGGCCTCCGCCCGGCGATTCGTGTTCGTGTTCATGTCTTTCCCTCATGCGTGAGTACTTCGTTTTCCGTGAATCGTATTGTCGCCACGTGGAGCATTAGAAGGCCCCGTCCCTTGCCAACACAGCCTTGACTGTGCGCCACAGGATGACAACGTCGCCGGTTATCGACCAATTCTCGACGTAGTAGAGATCGAGGCGCACTGTGTCTTCCCAAGACAGGTTGGAGCGTCCACTCACCTGCCACAGGCCAGTAATGCCGGGCTTGACAAGGAAACGCCGGTGCACATGAGACTCGTAGCCGTCTACTTCAGTTTCCAAGGGTGGGCGAGGCCCGACCAGCGACATGCTGCCGGCAAACACGTTGAAGAGTTGCGGGAGTTCGTCAAGACTGAAGCGACGCAGAATTTTGCCGATGGAAGTGACCCTGGGGTCGTTCTTCATCTTAAACATGACGGAGTTGCCCTCTGTTCGCTTTACGTGTTGCAGCGAATCCAATAGCTGTTCAGCGCCAGTCACCATTGATCTAAATTTCAGCATAATGAAAGGACTGCCGTTTACACCGACACGCTCCTGGCGGAAGAGCACGGACCCAGGGGTGCTAAGCCGGATAACGACGGTGACGATAAGTAATACCGGGGATAGGGCGACGATCAGGAGCGCTGAAGCGAATATGTCGAGGGCTCGCTTGGTGAAGAGCTTGCGGCCGTCGTACCGCGGCGTCTCGACGTGAATTAAGGGAAGCCCAACAACTGGGCGTGTGTGAATTCGCGGGCCACCGATGTCTGTCAGGCTCGGCGATACAACCAGATGCTGCCGTCCCGGTTCCAGACTCCAGCTGATTTGGCGAATGCGGTCTGGAGCCAACTCACTGTTGTTCGTGATGATGACCGTGTCCGCCAAAACATCGGTCATGGCTATCTGCAGGTTGTCGACGTCTGCGAAAACGGGAATCTCAGTGCCTGGGATGGTCCCTGGATTAGCGCCCTGAATGCATGCACCCACGACCAGGTAACCGGACGTTGGCTGTCGGCCCAGTTCCTTTGCCAAATGCTGCACAGATGCCCGCGAGCCCAGCAAAACCACGCGGGACACGAATCTGCCATCGAGACGCTGCGCACACAACCACTGGCGCCACAGCCACCGAGAGAAGACGAGCACGGCAATGCCGAGGGGGAACGCGATTAAAATGTAGCCACGAGCAACGTCTATATGCAGTAAGTAGGCGGCAATTGCAAGAATGCCGAACAGACGCACAGACGCGCTGGCCACCAGTTTGTACTCGTCAGGGCCGGTTCCGAGAACGCGAGACTCGCGCGTGCCGTAGATATGGAGGAGCATCATCCAGCCCACGATGATGCTGACGGAGACCAAGCTGTAGTCGATGACTAGTTCGCTCGCGCTGCCTCGAAAGGAGACATCGGCCGTGTCGAGCCCAAACCGGAATATTTGTACGCCAAAGACGACGCAAACGAGGACAAAAAGGTCAGTGATCGCCAATCTGACGGCATAAATGTTGCGCCAGTCACGGACAGGGCGCTGGATCAACGGGGAGGCTGCTATTTTTTCTTCGTTCATTCCCCCCGGCTCGGTAGATTGCTGCCGAGCCGTCCCCCCATCTGATGATCGCTTCGTGGTGTCGCCGTGGCCGGTTACAGTCACGTCACCAGCTCCAAGACCGGCCCGAATAACAAAATCATGCGAGCCTGTCGGAGTCGGACTTGGAGGCATCTCTGCAGCCATGCGTCTGAACGAACTAGGTCCATGACGCACCGCCATCTGTCGAGCGGGCGAACGCGTCGCCCGCCCAGATCCAAAGCGTTCCGTCTTCGGCAACAGAGACGGCCGTCTCACCGGGGTTGATCGTCGCGGCCAAGCAGGCTCGATCGGTCGCATCAAGCACACCGTCCGCCGATACCGCCACCAGCGACACTCCGATGCAACCAGCCGGGTTGGCTACCGCGATTTCAAAGCCACCCGCCGTCGCGGCGAGTGCTGCAGCGCCAGGAACTGATGTTGGCGCCGACCACGTTGAGCCGGCATCTTGCGTCGTGAAGACCGACGCGTCGGTGCAGAGAACCGCCGCGCTGGAGTCGTCCGTTGCCGCGATCGTGGTGACAGCTTCGCACGGGGCCGCAGCATCGCCACTTGGGCTGTGCACAGTGGCAGGAGACGCCGGGTCGACGTACCACTCGACGGCAACTCGCTCGGGATAGGCCCTCCACTGGTTGCCTGCCACGAACGTGGAGACGAGCTGCGGTGCGCAATCGGCAAGGTCGAGGGTGACCAGCGAGGTCTCAGTGTCATCGATGACATTGATGGCCAGGATGGATGAGGCGTCTGTGTCGATTGAGGCGTTGAAGCTTTCCCAGGTGGCACCGGAATCGGTGGTTAGTTCAGGTTCTGCGGAAGCAACGGAGCACGCGCCTGTGGAGGCCCGCCAAGCGGTTGACGCATCTAGGGCTGCTAGGAGGCGTGTGGGGGTGACTGTTGCCGTTGCCTCGGTCTCGGTCTCGACAGGCTCGACCACCGTTGGTTCAGTGGTCTCGACAGGCTCGACCACCGCGGGCTCACTCGGCGGCGCCTCGGCTACTGTTCCGGCACTGGAAGCCGGCTTGGTGGCGGTGAGAGCAAAGAACACGAGGCCGATGTCGAACAGAAGGAAGACGGCCAGGCCCCCGACGAGCCAGCGACGGCGCGCAAGAATGTTGCGGTTCTTGCGACCGCTGGGTTTGTTTGCAGCCATGGTGCCCCCTAGGACTGCAATACTCTTGCGGATCGGTAGAACAGCGACACGACTTCGTTCACGGCTGGCACAAGCTGACGAGCGGATTCTGCGTAGACCTCATCGCTGCGCCGATAGGGGTCAACAACGTCGTCGTCGTCGGGCGACTCGGGCGGGTTCACTGCCCCGCGCTGTGAGGCCGCGAACCCCACCAGCGTGGAGAAACGACCAACGACGTTATCCAGAGACAGCGATGCAGCTTCGTCGAGGTCTTCGTCCGTGACTCCGCTGACGAGCCGCGCGAATTCACGAACGGTGAAGGTGTAGCGAATGGCTTTGGGAAAGAGTTCCGCTATGGCGCGGCGGTGTTCCCGTGACATGGCAAACACCAGGTTCGCCTCACTCAGGTGTTCTTCCGTGAGCACTCGTGCGACGTGCCCGGAGGGTTCGCCGCCGAAGTGTCGCGAAAGGTCTGCAGCTTCGTCGGGCATGGCCTGACCGGTCAGGCCAATCGTTCCGGCGCTGCCCAGCGTAACCTCGGGCCAGGAGGCCAAACCGACTCGCAACAGCTGCTCGGCGAGAGGTGAACGGCAGATATTGCCAGAACACACCGTGAGGATCGTGAAGCCTGCCACTAGGCGGCCCTCCGTCTAGGTTTGCCGAAGCCGCGGCCAGTAGGTGCAGACTCGGCCTCAACCATTTTCTCTTCCTCATAGGCAGTTCCGTAGCTGTACTGGCCATAGCCGTAGGAGTCGGGCCCCTTGGTGGGGAGCATCGTGACGACCATGCCCACGAGCCGGCTGCCGGCGCGTTCAAGCGCCTGCAGCGCACTGGACAGTTCATTGCGCTTGGTGCGGCCGGAGGCCACCACCATAATGGCGCCACCGCAGAGCTTGCTCAGCACGGCCGCATCAGTGACCAGGAGCAGGGGCGGGGCGTCGATCAGCACGACATCGAATTCGTCGGTGAGCACGGCGAGCATGCGGGCCATGGCAGCGGAACCGAGCAGCTCGCTCGGGTTCGGGGGAACGCGGCCGCTGGGTAGCACGAACAGTTTGTTCTTGCCCCATTTTTGCAGCACGTCGGCAAGCTCGGCCCGCCCGATCAAAACGTCGGTGAGGCCGACTCCACCCTCGATACCCATGTACTCGGCGACGCGCGGAAGGCGCAGATCGCCATCGATCAGGGCCACACGGGCTCCCGTCTCGGCGAGGGCAATGGCGAGGTTGGCGGTGGTGGTGCTCTTGCCCTCACCGGGGATGGAACTGGTGACGACGAAGCTGCGCGGGCCACCCTCGATGTTCACGAACTGAAGGTTGGTGCGCAGACTGCGGAACGACTCGGCCCTTGGGTTCTTGGGGTCGGAGTGCACCACCAGAGGGCGAAGCCGCGCATCGGGGTCATTGGTGATGCCGCCGAGAATGGGGGCGTCGGTGACGAGATCGATGTCGTGCAGGCTGTGGATGCGGGTATCAAGTACGCTGCGCAGCACGGCAGCGCCAATGCCGAGCGCCAGCCCGACCAGCAAGCCGAGCACGATATTCTGAGGCACGTTCGGGCTGGCCGGCGCTGCCGGAACGAGGGCAGGCTGGATGGTTTCGATTTTCACGGGACTGACAGCCTCCCCGTCGGGCTTCTCCAACTGATCGACGACGATTTTACTGAAGTTCTGGCCGACTGCATTGGCAATCTTGGCGGCGAGCACCGGGTCACTGTTGGTGACCGTCACATCGATCAGCACCGTGTCCACCGGCGAGGACGATTCGACCATTCCTGCGAGCTGGGCAGCGGTGAGATCAAGCTGCAGATCGGCGATGACCGTGTCTAGCACGATGGCGCTGTCCACGACGTCGACATAGGACGTCACGGCCTGGCGAGCGAAGCTGGTTCCGGCGACGAGCTCACCGCCTCCCGCGTCACCGGACGACTTAACGGAGACGTAGAGCTGGGTGCTGGCAACGTAGCTCGGCGTCGTGGCGATTGCCGCGGCGGCCGCGGCCGCAATCCCGACCAGGGTCAGGGCCAGAATCAGGATCCAACTTTTGTGGAGAATCCTGAGGTAATCCTTGAGTTCCACGCGCGTTCCTCCGGTAGTACTCGGCAGAGAGGAACCGCTCGAATTGCTTTATCCCCTTGACCATCTTTGCACATGGGAGTATCTGGACACCCCCCATGGGGGGTGTGAAGTTCTCTCGGGTTTTTGTGGGAGTGGTCTCAACAGGCTCGACCACCGGGTCAGATTGGCTGGAGGAGGCCGTCGGGGGTGACCGTGAGCATCCGTGGCTCGCCGGCGTCGACCACGATCGAGGCGATCGTGGGGCGGTCGGCGGGCAGTAATCGGGCGATCAGGTGACCGTGGGTGAGGGAGTCGAGCTGGTCAGCGACGATGGCGGCCGCGGCAGCCAGCTGCCGGGGCGGCCGGTCGGCGCTGTCGTCGAGCAGGGTCACGTCGACGCCCCGGATGCGGGCAGCGCGGGCGGCGGAGATCACCGGCTCGACGAAGAGCGAGCGCCCCCGGATGGCGTCGCGCAGGGTGGCCTCTACGAGCAGGCTTTCCGCCCGCAGGGTCGGTTCAATCTGCAGGGGGTTGCTCTGCAGGGCGGCGCCTTGCAGCAAATTTGCGAGGCGCTCGAGGGTGGGGCGGGCCAGCGTGTTCACCCGGGTCAGCTGGGTCTCGCGCTCCTCGAGGGCCGCCGCCGCCGTGGCCGCCGCTGCGCCGCTGCGGGCCCGCTCCCGGTTGAGCCCGGCCAGAGTCTGGGTGGAACGCTTCAGACCCACGGCGAACAGGGTGCCGGCGAGCAGGGTGCCGGCGTGACGGATGGCCAGATTCACCCCGTCGAGCAGCGTCAGCCCGTTGAGCAGCGCCCAGACGATCGAGATGGCCATGATCATGCCGTAGCCGTACCATGCGAATCCGGGCCGACCGCGCACCGCCAGCACGACCAACATCATGGTGATGGCGCCGAGGTACCAGTGGGCGAACGGGGTCGACCCGACCGGCGGCACCGGGAATGCCGTGGCCACGGCGGACAGCCCGCACAGCGCGAGCACCATGATGGCGTTGCGAGGCGACACCGGGTCAGGCACGACGAGGGTGAGCCAGGCGGCCGCCGCAGACACCACCACGAACCCGAGGATCTCGTAGGGCAGCCCCCACAGAGGTTCACCGTCGGCGAAGGCGAGAACGGCGTGCACGGCGATGAATGCCACGAGGATGGACGTGGACAGGGCCCTCGGCAACCGGGTCACACCCTTCAGTTGCGTGGCGGGTCGCGGCGAGTTAGGAGGTGCGGTCGAGAGGGACGGGACCGGCGGCGCGGGGGCTGCAGGGGCGGGCGTCCAGGAGACCACCACCTCGGTGCCGGCGCCGGGGCGGGAGCGCACGGCGGCGGCACCGCCGGAGAGGCGCTCCATGCGGCCGATGATGCTCTGCGCGATGCCCAGGCGCTCGGCGGGCACCCGAGCGGGGTCGAAGCCGACGCCGTTGTCGTGCACGGCCACCCGGATGCCGCCCTGGTAGCTGGCCACGGTGAGGGTGCGGGCCACCGGGCTCCACACGGGCTCCTGCACGTCGGCGGCGACCGAGTTGCGGAGGGCCTCGCCGACGGCGCCGAGCAGGGCGGTCACTGCGAGGGCGGGCACCGTGAGGGTGCCGGGCAGGTTGGAGGTGATCTGGGCATCCGGTGCCAGCTCGGCGGCCAGCTGCTCGAGGCGCCGGGTCACCTGGGGGCCGGGCATGCTCGGGTCGGGTAGCGGGGCGCGCAGGGCGTCGAGCCGCACCAGGGTGTCGGCCGCGTGCCGGCTCAGCACCGGCACCGGGGTGCCGCCGCGTCCGGCCATCAGCAGGGTCGAGATGACGCTGTCGTGCACCAGCGCGTCGATGGTGAGCCGCTCGCGTTTGCGGGCGAGGCGGTCGGCGCGGCCGACGAGTTGCACGCGGGCGATCGTGGCCGCCTGGTCGACCTTGCCGGCGCTGCGGCGCGTCATGGTGGTCAGTCCCACGAGCATGCTCAGCAGCAGGAACGAGTAAAGGCCGTCTTCCACACCGACCAGCACCGGGTACGGGTCAGTCGAGGTGGCCGCACGCAGCAGCCCGCTCATCGTGCAGACCAGCACCAGGTAGGCCCAGGCCGTGCGGTCGCGGGTGGCCACCGCCACAGCCATCACGGGCACACCGGTGAGGGTGATCGCCCAGGGGATGTCCGCGCCCGCCGGCAGCGGCTCCGCCCGCACGGTCAGCCAGAACACCAGCAGCAGCACGAAGAGCGCCCCCTCGGCGAGCGCGATCGGGCGCAGCACGCGCAGCGGCGCGCGCACCGAGAGCAGAGCGAGCAGCACCGGCAAACCGAAGATCAGCTGCCACATCGCCATCGACCAGGCGGGTCGCGGCTGCCAGGCCTGCTCGAGCACGGCGCCCAGGCAGAGCAGCCCGAAGACGAGGGCGGTGGGCCCGAGCGCGGCGTAGAGCAGGCGGGCGAGGCGCTCGGTTGAGCCCTGCGGCCGGGGCGGCTGCCGCGCCTTGCTCACGGCTGGCCGGGGATGGGCAGGAGGCCGTCTTCCAGGGCCCGCTTGTACAGGTCGATCTTGGTGTTCGCCGGGCGGCCGACCCGCTCATACTTCGTGCGCACGCGACGGATGTAGTCGATCACCGTGGCCTCGCTCAGGCCCATCCGCGAGGCCACCAGCGGGGCCTTCGCGCCCGCCGCGTAGAGCGAGAGCACCTCGCACTCGCGCCCGCTCAGACCCGCGTCGGAGAGGTCCGGGTCGCCGTCGAGGGCGGCAGCCCACTCGGTGGAGACCACGGTCTCCCCCGCCGCCGCCCGGGTGACGGCGTCGAGCAGCACCGCGGTGGGCTCGCTCTTGCGCACCACACCGAGCACGCCGCTGCGCGCGGCGGCCCGCATCAGGGCGGCGTCGTCGCCGCCGGTGAACGCGAGCACGGCCGCGCCCGCGCCGCGCAGCCGGTCGACGTTGCCGGTGACGGTGGACCCGTCGGAGAGCCGCAGATCCAGGATGACCAGGTCGACGGGCGTCTGCTGCACGGCAGACTCGAGCAGCTCGGACACCGTCGTGACCGTGGCCACCACCTCGATCTCGGGGATGGTGGCGAAGAGGCCGGCGAAGCCGTGGGCCACGATCTCGTGGTCATCGATCAGGGCTACTCGAAAGCGGGACATCGGGGATCCTTGCAGTTTCGGAGATGGTGCCTGCCGGGGTCTCGGGCAGGGTCTGACAAATTCAGGGCAGTGGCCCCCGTTGTGGTGCCACAAGAAGTAACGGCTGGTCAGGCCTGGCAGCGGACCATACGTTGACACATGGGGAAAACCAACCGGGGGGTTGGCGGGGCGCTCACGATCCCGAAGTCGTTTGAGCGCCCCTTCTCACCGTTTTCGCTGCTGGTGCTGTGGGCGCGGGTGTTCATGCGGGTGCGGGCCGGCTGCGGTTGTTCAGCACACCATTGCTTTCCTCGAGGTAGCACGAGCCGCAGAGCGACTCGTAGGTCACCTCGGCGCCGTCGATGGCCACCTGGTCGCCGTCGAAGACGAAAACCCCGTCGATCTGGCGCCCGTTGAACACCGCCTTGCGCCCGCACCGGCAGATCGTCTTCAGCTCCTCGAGGCTGTGCGCCACCTCGAGCAGGCGCCGACTGCCGGGAAAGGCCACCGTCTGAAAATCGGTGCGGATGCCGTAGGCCAGCACCGGTATGTTCTCGAGGATCGCGATGCGCAGCAGATCGTCAACCTGCTGCTCGGTGAGGAACTGCGCCTCGTCCACCAGCAGGGAGCTCACGTCGAGGCCGGTCTCGGCGAGCACCCGGGCGCGGTGCTCGTTGAAGAGGGCGTAGGCATCCGTCTCGGGGGTGAGTAGGTAGTCCACGGCCCGGGTGACGCCGAGCCGGGAGAGGATGCCCCGGTCGCCCTTGGTGTCGACCGACGGTTTGGCCAACAGCACCTGGTGGCCGCGTTCCTCATAGTTGTAGGCGGCCTGGAGCATCGAGGTGCTCTTGCCGCTGTTCATGGCTCCGTAGCGGAAATACAGTTTCGCCATTGCGTGGTCGCCCCCTCGGCTGGTCGCGCTCGTGCCGCTCTGCTGCGCTGCGTCAGGCCGCGCTGCGTGTCGTGGCGCTGCGTGCGCCTAGCTCAGCGTACTGGTGGAACTGGGCGGGGGCGCTTGTCGCCGAATTCCAGCGTCAGGCCGGGGCGACGGATGCTCACCCGCACCCACGGGAACACCACCCGCAGCACCGCCGTGTAAGAGCGCAGCAGGGCGCGCACCCGGCGCGGCGGGAGGTCGAGCGCCACTCGGATCGAGAACGTGTCGATGCCGGAGTGCCACTGCTGGCGGTCGCTCGGCGGGTCGACCTGGGTGTCGGGCTCGGAGTCGGGCTCGGTGTCGGCCTGCACCACGAGGCTGCGCGGGTCGAAGCCGGGGGCCAGGCAGAGCATGCTGATCAGGGCCGAGGTGGCCGCACGCTGCTGCGTGCCGAAGTGCGCCGCCCGGTGCTCGGGGTCGGCCACGACAAGCAGCGGATCCTTGCCGCGCTCGAGGAGCGCCGTGCGTTCGCGGGCGATGACGGCGTCGAGCCAGGTCTCGTCGATGTGCGCCACGATCGCCCGGCGAACCCCGGCGGCGAGCTCGTTCGCGCGATTGATGTCGGCCTTGGTCACCTCGCCGCGTTCGAGCACGCCGTCGAAGAGGGGGAAGACACCGGGTTGCAGGGAGGCGAGCTGCTGCTCGACCACCTGGCGCACCACGCTGCCGCGGGATTCTTCGGTGCGACGGGCGATGGCGCGGCGGGCATCCGTCTGCCAGGCCAGCAGTTGACGCACGATGCGGCGGGAATACGCGGCGGCGGCGAGGCCGAGTGCCAGCACCTGGGTGACCGCGACGACCACGAAGACGCCCGACGGCACCCGCACCGAGCGGAACGGTTCCTGCGGCAGCGTGACCGCGGCCACGACGACGGAGGCGAGCACCGCGGCCAGCGCCAGTTCACGCCAGGGGCGGAAGGGGGCGAGGGCCACGAGCAGGAAGCCGATGGTGATCGGGCCGAAGTCGTCTTGCACCAGGGAGTTGCTGCCCCAGCGGGCGGCCTGGTCGAGCAGGTGGGCGGCCAGGCCGAGGCTGATGATCAGCAGCAGCGACGTCTGGCGCACCGGGGACCGCGACGGCCGTACGGCCGACACGAGCGCGGCGGACGCCACTGCGGCGGCGGCGAGGGCGAGCACGGCCAGGAACGGATGCCGGATCTCGTCTGCCTGCAGCACCGTGGTCACCACCGCGTAGCCGAATACGACCAGGGCAATGCCGGGCACGATCGTCCAGACCGCGAGGGCGCCGAGCGGGTCGAGGCGCTGCTGGGTGAAGGCGTGCGGCTTGGTGTGAGGCGTGGGCACGGGGGTGTGGTTCTGCTGTGCGGCTGCGGCGGCGGCCGCGGCCGCGGCGCTGCCTGACGACGAGGTTGCCTTCGTGGGTGTCACTGGGCCACCCGCTCGGGGTCTGGGGTCTCTGTGTGTTCGGGCTGTTCTGTCGGCTCGGCGTGCCCGCCGGGTTCCTTGATCGCCACGGGCACGCTCAGCATCACCGAGGTGCCGGCGCCCGGCCGGGTGAGGATACTCACCGAGCCACCCAGCCGTTCGATCCGGCGGCGCACCGCCTGGCGCAGGCCAAGACGGTCGGCACCGGTCTCCGATTCCGTGAAGCCGCGCCCGGCATCCATCACCATCAGTGAAATGTTGCTCGGCTCGGACTCGATCACGACCTCGGCGGCGACGATGCCGGAGTGCAGGATCACGTTCACGAGGCACTGCAGCACCGCCAGGCCCAGCTCGCGGTCGCTGGCCGGGCTCAGGCGACCGAGGGCGGCGCGGTCTCCCGTGACTTCGACCACGAGGCCACGATCGCGACTGCGCTCGATGGCGGCGTAGACCGCGCTGGTTAGCCAGGCATCCGTGCCCCCGTGCGGTCCGACGCTCAGCGCATCGGCGTCGGTGAGCCAGTCGGTGCCGCGCAGGGTCTGCAGGGTGTCACGGATGCTGCCGGCCAGGTTGGCGCTGAGCGGCCCGGGATGCGCGCGGGCGAGGGCGACGAGCTGCTGGAGGGTGGTGTCCTGACCCAGGGCGAGGGTGCGCAGGTCGAGCTCGTGGCGCAGCAGGCGGGTCTGGTCCGTCTGCATGGCCCGGTGCAGGGCGATCTGAACGGACCACTCGCGGCGCACGAAGACCGTCAGCAGCAGCACACTGACGAGGAAGAGGTAAGTCGAGATGGTGAAGACGTCCGCGCCGTAGGGCACCTCGGTTTGCGCGGCGGCGTACACCGTGACGGCCTCGGCCAGGACGAAGGCGGTGGTGCTCCAGAGCACGCCGGCGCGGGCGGAGACTCCGGCGCCGCCGACCATGACCAGGGCCAGCTTCGGCAGGGTGACGAGGAAGACGTTCGAGCTCGGGAACAGGTCGGGCATGCCCAGCACGGTAAGCGTGTAGAGGTAGGTGGCGACGGTGCCGGCGACGAGGTAGGCGATCGTCAGGGCGACGGTGCGGCGCAGGGAGAGGGCGATCAGCACGGCGGCCATGAGGAGGAGGGCGACGATGGTGGCGAGGGTTTCGGTGGGTGTGGTGGCGACGGTTTCGCTTGTGGCTGCGGTTGTGGACAAGCTGAGGAGGATGATGGCGGCGAGGGAGGCGGCCAGGCAGGTCAGCGCAAACCAGTGTGCGGCCCGCGCGAGGGCATGGCTGAGGGCCCTCTTGACCAGGTGGTCCGGGAGTCCAAGCGTCATGGCAACCCTCTCTGTTCGGTTGATTCTCTCATTCCGCGGGGGCGCTTCCGCGCTGCCCCGGGTAATCCGCTTCGCCCAGATCGAATTCGACGGAGATTGTGCACAATAACGTGGCCACGGGGCCCTTTTGCGCAATCATCGTGCAAGATCTCCGTCGAATTCGTTCGGCTGGGGTCGCGCGGGGCGGCGGGGCATCCGTCGCCTACGGACGGGTGACGCTGCGGCTCCGGCGGCTCCGGCGCTAGCCTCCCTGCCATTCCCCGCGCCCCTCCATGCCTTCCCTGCCATCCCCCCGCGCCCGGGTGTGGCTAACTCAGGAGATCCCAGCCGCCGGCCACGGCGCGTGCACGGATCAGTGCCGGAGTCGCCGCGACTCGGTTACGTCCCCGCCCGGATCTCCTGAGTTGGCCACCAGTACCCGCCTCTTCCCACCCCGGACACGCATAGCTCCTGCAATTTGGCCAAAATAGGTCCATTTCGGCCCGCCTTGAGCCTCTTTGACCCGCTACTGAGAAACTTCAGGAGTTATGCAGAGCACGGCTCGGGTACGGGCCCGCAGCGACGGCAAAAAATGCCGCGGCACCGGTTCAGGGGCCTCCCCACACCGGTATCGGCCCTCCTCGATCGGGAGCAGGGTGCAGCGACCACGGTCACCGGCATCGGCATCGGCCCGGCATCGGCATCGGCATCGGCATCGGCATCGGATGTGGCTAACTCAAGAGATCCCAGCCGGCGGCCCGACCGCGGGCGCGAAGCACTGCCGAAGTAGTCGACACTCGGCCGCGACTTGGGCGGGATCTCCTGAGTTAGCCCCACCACGGGCCGGGTGTCGAGGCTCTGGGGCGAGCCGGCGACGGGCGTGACGGATGCGGCGGCGCGGCATCCGTTCGGAGCAGCAGTGTGAGCTAACTTCGGAGAAATTCGCGACACGCCGGTTGACGCGCCCGCCAGGACGGCGTGTTGCGAAAAACTCCGAAGTTACGGGCGGAGAACAGGCACCCGCAGCCCACGGGCACGGGCAACCCCCGCACCCCGGGCAACCCCCGCCCACAACCTCCTATGCGGTCAGATTCAGCACGGCCGCGGTCGCGGCGAGCGACGCGGCGGCAACAGCCGGGTCGTCGGAGAGCTTCGTGCCGAGGCTCGGGATCATCTCGCGCAGCTTGGGTTCCCAGGCCGGGTACTGCTCGGGGAAGCAGCGCTTGATCAGGTCCACCATGATCGGGGCCGCGGTCGAGGCTCCCGGGGAGGCGCCGAGCAGCCCCGCGATGGTGCCGTCGGCCGAGGTGATGACCTCGGTGCCGAACTGCAGCACGCCGCCCTGCTCCGGATCCTTCTTCATGACCTGCACGCGCTGTCCGGCGGTGATGAGTTCCCAGTCGCCGAGCTTCGCGGTCGGGATGAACTCCTGCAGCGCCTTGAGCTTCGTCTTCTTTGAGGCGAACACCTCGCCGATCAGGTACTTCATCAGGCCAAAGTTGTGCGCGGCCACAGCCAGCATCGGCCCGATGTTGTGCACCCGGATCGAGAAAGGCAGGTCGAGCCAGCTGCTCGACTTGAGGAACTTGGGGGTGAAGCCGGCGTACGGTCCGAACAGAAGCGAGGTCTCTCCCTCGACGACGCGGGTGTCGAGGTGCGGCACCGACATGGGTGGAGCACCCTTCGCCGCCTTGCCGTAGACCTTCGCGTGGTGCTGGGCGACGAGCTTCGGGTTCGTGGTGCGCAGGAACTGACCGCTGATCGGGAACCCGCCGAAGCCCTTGATCTCGGGGATGCCGCTCTGCTGCAGCAGCGCCAGGGCGCCGCCGCCCGCACCGACGAAGACGAACCGGGCGTTGACGACGCTCGGGTGGTTGCCGACCAGGCGGCGCAGGTTGAGCTTCCACGAGCCATCCGTGAGCTGTTTCACACCGGTGACCTGCTGGTTCGTGTGCACGCCCACGCCCTCGGCGGCGAGGTTCGCGAAAAGGTAGCGGGTGAGGGCGCCGAAGTCCACGTCGGTGCCGGACACGATTCGCGTCGCAGCGATCTTCTGGTTCTTCGGGCGCTTCTGGGTGAGGAGCGGGGTCCAGGTGCCGATCACGGACGGATCCTCGCTGTATTCCATGCCCGCGAAGAGGGGCTCGCCCTGGAGTGCCGCGAACCGCTTGCGCAGGTATTCGACGCTGCTCTTGCCGTGCACGAAAGTCATGTGCGGGGTGGAGTTGATGAAGTTGGTGGGCTCGGGCAGCACGCCCGTCTCGACCAGGTGCGCCCACAGCTGGCGGCTGATCTGGAACTGCTCGTTGATCGCCACGGCCTTGGCCGCGGTCACCGAGCCGTCCTTCGATTCGGGCATGTAGTTCAGCTCGCACAGAGCCGCATGGCCGGTGCCCGCGTTGTTCCACGGGTTGGAGCTTTCCTGAGCGACTTCCCCCAATCGCTCGTAAACCTCGATGCTCCAGTCGGGCTGCAACTGCTTGATCAAGGTACCGAGGGTGGCGCTCATGATGCCGCCACCAATAAGAACGACATCAATCTTCGCCATTGGATTCACCCTTCCACCATATCGGTGGCAACGGATGCCTCCCGCCGGAACGCAGGCACATCAGGTCACGGTTGGCTCGGCAACGAGCTCAAAAGCGGCTCAGCCGCGACTCTTCACGAGCTCGTAGTTGGCGATGAAGTCGTCGACGGACACGCTCGCGACCTCGCGCACGATCAGGTCGAGATCGAGGTCGGCCAGCGTCTTGAACCGCACGCAGCTGTTGCCCATGTTCAGCGTGCGTCCGGTGGCGTCCCATTGGGAGCGGAACGCGGCATCCTTCTCGGGAAAGCTGGAGAGGCCCATCAGGTAGAGCGAGTTGTAGTGCTTCTGCGCGGCCAGGCTCACATAGACGAGCGGCTGTTTGTTGTCGGTGTTCGGCAACAGCTCCAGCGGAACCGCCCAGCCGAGCATGCCGCCGTAGATGCCGAGCCGATACCCCGCGGGCATGGCATCGCGCACGACGTCGAGCACCGGGTAGATCACCGCCCGACGCTCGGGTTCGAGGTCGAAAACAATCGTCTCCACCTCGAACGGAACCGGTTCTGTGCTCATGAAGCAAGCGTAATGCCGAGCCTCGGCACGACCGCACGGGCGCCGTGCAACTCCAGCCGCGACAGGGTCTTCTCAAAGCTCTCCGGCACGCCGTAGTGGAACCCCTGCGCGCTACGGATGCCCAGCGCACTCAGGTGGTTCGCCATCGCATCGTTCTCCACACCCTCGACGATCATCGAGTACTCGAGGTTGTCACCGAAACCCTGCAGGGCGGTGAGCACCTCCCGCTGGCGGATGTCGTCGAGGTCATCGACCAGGCTGCGGTCGATTTTGAGGATGTCCATGGGCATCCGCACCAGGGCGTCGACCGACGAATCCTGGGAACCGTAGTCGTCGAGCGCGATCATCATGCCGAGGTCGCGCAGGCGGTCGGCCTGGGCACGGATGGCGGGGGTGACCTTGGTCATCGACCGCTCGTTGAGCTCGAGGCAGAGCGAGATGCCGGGGTAGCGGTCGGCGAGCTCCTCGATGTAGTTGCCCACACGCTCGGGCAGGATCTGCCCGGCCTCGACGTTGATGGTCATGCACACCACGCGCGGCTCGACCAGCCGGAAGTCCGCGGCGGCGGCCATGGCCTTCACGGCCACCTGGCGGGTCATCGCGTCGAGCCGGCCGAGGCCCTTCGCCTTCTCGACGATCGACGGTGGCGATAGCGGGCCGAGGTCCGGGTCGGTGTACCGCACGAGGGCTTCGAACGCCCAGATCTGCCCGGTGACGAGGCTGACGATGGGCTGGAAGGCCAACTCCAGCAGGTCCTCGTCGATGGCGTGGGCGATGATGTCGTTCATCTGCGAGGAGCGGTGGCTCGAGATGTTGAGGCTGCTCTCCTTCGACGGGCCGCCGCGCCGCCGGGATTTCTTGATCGCGAGCATCGACCGGTCGGCATCCTGGACCAGCTGGTTGACGTCGGTTTCTCGGTGCGCCGAGTAGGCCAGGCCCACGCTGATGATCGGGCTGTGGGTCGTCTGGCCGATGAGCATCGGCTCCCCGGAGACCACCAGGATGCGCTCGGCGATGGACTTCGCCTCGGCCAGCGACGCCAGGTGAGTGAGGATGATCACGAACTCGTCGCCGCCGACCCGGGCGACCACGTCATTCGGGCGCACCACGGCGCTCAGCCGACGCCCGAGCTCGCGCAGCACCTCATCGCCGGTCTGGTGGCCGAACCGGTCGTTCAGTCGTTTGAACTCGTCGAGGTCGATGAACAGCACGGCCAGGGCTTCGGAGTAGTCCCGGTGGTCGTTGATGTTCGCCAGGGCCTCCTGGAACGCGCCGTAGTTGGGCAGGCTCGTGAGCGGATCGGTGTTGGCGCGCAGGGTGAGGCCGGCGATGTTGCGGCGGGCCCGCACGACCATCTCGGCGGTCGTGGCCAGGGCCTGGAGGGCGCGGCGGTCGTTGCCGGTGAAGGCGCCGTCCATGGCGTCGCGCCGGGCCACGATGTACTGGTCCGGCCCGATGGCGCCGGCCAGCGGCAGCAGCATGCTGATCTCGCCGGGCTGAGCGGGCTCGCTGCGCACGATGACGGATTCGGCACCGATCGCATCCGCCACCACGCGGCGCAGCAGGTCGGTGACGGCCGCCGGGGAGCCGGGCTCGGGGTCCGGGGCGGCGGCGGCACTCATGACGGGGCAGGTGTTGTCGGCGGCGCTCGTGATGGCGGTAGCGCTCGTGGCGCCGATGTCCGTGGTGGCTGGGCTCGTGGGGTTGACCCGCCCGGAGGGCTCGGTGCCCGGGTCGGCGGCCAGCGCGCTCGTGGCGGCGACCATGCCGGCCAACCGGTGGCGCATGACCGCCATCACCGTGAAGACCTTGACCACGGAGGCGACGATCATCAGGGCGAACAGCACGATAACGGCATCGAGCGTGTTGGTGACCTCCACCAGGAACGGCAGCCCCACGACGCTCCAGTGCGCGGCCGTCACCGTGACCACGGCGGTTCCGACCAGCACCAGCAGAACCCGCAACGGCGACAGGGGGCGCCCGCCGCTGCGCCGACCGAGCGGGCCGGCGACAAAGCGCTGGCGCAGCGCCTCGGTCGCGATGATGAAGAAGACATAGCCCACGGATGCCGCGGCCACGCCCGCCAGAATCGGCAGTCCGCCCGCGCCGAACCAGGTGAACAGGCCGATGGCGACGAGGGCGCCGGCACCCTGCAGGCCGGCGCTGTAGAGCGCGACGGATGCCCGCCCGGACTCGATCAGGATGGCCAGCAGAACGCCGAGCGCGATCAGCCCGGCCGAGACCGGCAGGGAGAGGGTCGAAGCCAGCGCCGGCAGCGCCAGGACGGGGAGGCTGATCATCGGGCTGCGGTGCGCCACGGCGCCCACGCGCACCCAGGTGAGTTCGAGGGTGGCCGCGCAGACCACGCCGACCCCGGCGATCAGCCAGCTGTCTGAGGGGTCATTCAGGAGCAGCACGAATGACGTGGCAATGAGAGCGAGGCCGACGCTGGCGAACACGAGGAAAGCCAGGCGTTTAACGCCTCTGGAGTTCCGAATCTCGCCCACGAGGTCTGACACTAGCGGAGTGTGCGGCCGGTCATACACCACCACGCTGAGGTCAGCGGGCGAGCAGGTCCGCGGCGACGAGTTCCGCAATCTGCACGGCGTTGAGGGCCGCACCCTTACGAAGGTTGTCGCTGGTGATGAACAGGGCCAATCCACGCCCGTTCGGCACGCCGCGGTCCTGACGCACGCGGCCGACGAAGCTCGGGTCCTGGCCGGCCGCTTCGAGGGGTGTGGGGACATCCGTCACGACCACGCCCGGGGCGGTGGCGAGCAATTCGAGGGCGCGGGCGACGGTCAACGGGTTGGCGAACTCGGCGTTGATCGAGAGGGCGTGGCCGGTGAAGACGGGCACGCGCACGCAGGTGCCGGAGACGAGCAGATCGGGCAGCTCGAGGATCTTGCGGCTCTCGTTGCGGAGCTTCTTCTCCTCGTCGGTCTCGAATTCGCCGTCGTCGACGATGGAACCGGCCAGCGGGATCACGTCGAACGCGATCGGGCGGGCGTAGACGATGGGTGCCGGCATGGGCACAGCGGACCCGTCGTGCACCAGCTGGAGCAGGTTGTCGCTCAGCGCGGCGGCGCGCACCTGGCTGGCGAGCTCGCGGGCGCCGGCCAGGCCGCTGCCGGAGACCGCCTGGTAGGTACTGACGATCAGGCGCTCGAGGCCGGCCTCGTCGTGCAGCACCTTCAGCACGGGCATGGCCGCCATGGTGGTGCAGTTCGGGTTCGCGATGATGCCCTTGGTGGCGAGCTTGATGGCTTCGGGGTTGACCTCGCTGACGACCAGCGGCACGTCGGGGTCCATCCGCCAGCCGGAGGAGTTGTCGATCACGGTGACGCCGGCCGCCGCGAACCGGGGAGCCTGAATTTTCGAGAGCGTCGCGCCGGCGGAGAAGATGGCCACGTCGAGTCCGCTGGGGTCGGCGGTGGCGGCGTCTTCGACGACGATCTTCTCGCCCTTGAAGTGCAGCACGGAGCCGGCGGACCGGGACGACGCGAAGAAACGGATGCCTCCGACCGGGAAGTTCCGTTCCTCGAGCAGGCTGCGCACGACGGCGCCGACCTGGCCGGTGGCCCCGACGACGCCGATCTGGATTCCTGTGGTGCTGGTTGCTGCGGTGCTGGTTGCTGCGGTGCTGTTTGCTGCGGTGCTGTTCACTGTGTTTCCTCCGCTGGATGCCGTGGCTGCTGGTGCTGGTGGTCTCGCTCTCGCGCGTGCCCTTGCTCGCGCCCCTGCCCTTGCCCTTGCCCTGTGGCTAACTCAGGAGATTCTCGCGATTTGGCCCGAATTCCGGCCGGATCGCGCCTGTGTGCTCTGATTCTCCTGAATTAGCCCCAGGGAAACCGGTTGAACGGGGTCAGGGTGGGGTGGGTCAGGGTGGGGTGAGTCGGGGTGGGGGCCGAGCCCGGCTGGGCCGACGGGCGCCGGCTAGCGGCCGGTGCCGCCGTGCACGACGGCGTCGTTGGTGGAGTCCAGGCCGAATGCGGTGTGCACGACCCGCAGCGCCTGGTTGATGGTGTCGGCGCGGGTGACCACGGAGATTCGGATCTCGCTGGTCGAGATCATTTCAATGTTGATCCCGGCCTCGAACAGCGCCTCGAACAACTTCGCGGACACGCCCGTGTTGGTGCGCATGCCGGCGCCGACGAGCGCGAGCTTGCCGATCTGGTCGTCATACTGCAGACCGGCGAACCCGACGTTGGCCTGCTCGTTGCTCAGCGCGGTCAGCACCTGCTGGCCCTCCGATTTGGGCAGGGTGAAGGAAATGTCGGTCAGTCCCGTGGACGCGGCCGAGACGTTCTGCACGATCATGTCGACGTTCGCGTTGGTCTTCGCGACGATTTTGAAGATCTGCGCGGCTTTGCCCGGAATGTCGGGAACGCCGACGACCGTGACCTTGGCTTCGCTCAGGTCGGCGGCGACCCCGGCGATGATTGGCTCTTCCACTATCTCTCCATTCGCGGATGCGTTATTGGGATGTGTGCGCTCGGTGGCCGACGAATTCGGGATCGCGACATGCGGGCTCGTGGTATCGGGGTTGTAGACGATGGTTCCCACGTTGTTGTTGAACGAGGACCGCACATGCAGCGTCACACCGTGCCGACGCGCATATTCCACCGCCCGAATATAGAGGACCTTCGCCCCCGCGGCGGCGAGTTCGAGCATTTCCTCGCTGGAGATGCGGTCGAGTTTGTGCGCGCGCGGAACGACGCGCGGGTCGGCGGTGAAGACGCCGTCGACATCCGTGTAGATTTCGCAAATATCGGCGTTGAGCGCGGCGGCCAGCGCGACGGCGGTCGTGTCGGAGCCGCCGCGGCCGAGCGTGGTGATGTCTTTGGTGTCGCGATTGAAGCCCTGGAAGCCGGCGACAATCGCCACGGCACCATCGTCGAGGGCATCGCGGATGCGCCCGGGAGTCACGTCGACGATGCGGGCGGCGCCATGTTGGGCATCCGTGATCATGCCGGCCTGACTGCCGGTGAAGGAGCGAGCGTCGTAGCCCATGCTCTTGATCGCCATGGCGAGCAGTGCCATCGAGATGCGCTCGCCCGCGGTGAGGAGCATGTCGAGCTCGCGCGGCGCGGGGATCGGGGTGACCTGATGCGCAAGGTCGAGCAACTCGTCGGTGGAGTCTCCCATCGCGGAGACGGCGACGACGACCTCGTTGCCCGCTTTGCGGGTGTCGACGATGCGTTTGGCCACACGTTTGATGCTTTCGGCGTCGGCGACGGATGATCCGCCGAACTTCTGCACGATCAAGCTCACGTGGCACTCCAAGGGTTCGGGTACGCGGGCACAGGCAAGCTCCCATCATAAATGCTGTTGTATTCGACAGCGGCCATGTGACGGTGTGCGGCAACCATTGACACCCCGTCATTGACACTATGTTAATCACGGTCGTAGGATCGGGGCAGAAGGCGGATCCCGCCCCGCCACGCGGTTCAACCCAGTTGCCGAGGAGGCTCCGATGCCCGACGAGTTCACATCGAAAGCGCCGGTGCCGGTGCGCCAGAGCAAGCAGCCGGACGAGCGCCGGGACGACATTCTGCGTGCCGCCCGGGAACTGGTCGCCGAGCGCGGCGTGGCCCGCGTGAAGATCACCGACATCGCCGCCCGGGTCGGCGTCACCCGCGGCCTGATCTACCACTACTTCCCGGACAAAGACGCGATCATCGACCTCATCTGCGAGGACCACATCGCGGAGTTCGTGACCGACCTCAACCTCTGGGACGCCGCCCGCATCCCCGGCGACATCGACCGCGCGCTGGTCGACTGCGTGGCACTGTTCCGTCACCACCTGCATCGCACCGACCTCTTCCGCGAGGAGCTCGGCCGCACCGAGTACGCGGGGCTCTACAACGAGTTCGTCGACCGGGCCGTCAAGGCCGTCGTCGACCGGCTGCAGGTCACCACCGTCGAGGCCTACGCGCGGCGGCACAAGATCCGGATCGACAACGTCTCCGAGGTGTTCTCTGTGCTGGTGTTCGGGCTGATCGGGCTCGTGCGTTCCAAGCCCACCGTCTTGGACGATGTGCTCGTGGCGATTGTGCGCCAGACGCTCCACCTCGACCACAACGCGCCGGCCTAAGACTTTTCCTGCAGCACCACTTTTTCACCCAGTACAAAGGAGTATCTGCATATGTTCCTATTCGACACCATTCCGTGGTCGTCGACCCTGATGTGGGTCGCGGTCGTCGCGGGGCTGATGATCGCCAACGAGGTCGCACGGTCGAGCAAATGGGCGTCGCTGGCACTGTTTATCGCGCTGCCGGTGGCGCTGACGATCTTCGTGTGGCCCACCACCGCGGGCGCCGGGTCCAGCACGGGCACCTGGTTCCACTGGGTCAAGGTCTACTCGGCACTCGCCGGATGCCTGGGCTTCATGGCCATCCGTTTCATTCCGCGTCTGGCCAAGAACCGGTACGCGCTGATGTTCCCCGCGTTCATTCTGGCGCTCAACATCTTCGAGGCCGTGATTCGCGACTTCCAGGTCTACGGGCTGAACGGGATGGTCGACGGAGTGTTCATGGTGGGCGGGCCGTGGAACATCATGAACGGTATCGCCGGGCTGCTGAACCTGCTCACGATCTGCGGCTGGGCCGGGATCATCATCAGCCGCGGCCCCAAGAAGGACATGATTTGGCCGGACATGCTGTGGTTCTGGATCATCGCCTACGACCTCTGGAACTTCGCCTACGTCTACAACGCGGTCGGCGACCACTCGTTCTACGCCGGCGCGGCGCTGCTCGTGTCGTGCACGATCCCCGCCTTCTTCATCAAGCGCGGCGCCTGGCTGCAGCACCGCGCGCAGACCCTGGCGTTCTGGATGATGTTCACCATGGCCTTCCCGACCTTCGTGTCGAGCTCGCAGTTCGCAGTGAAGTCGTCGCACGACCCGGTCGCCCTATTCTGGGTGAGCGCCGTGGCCCTCGCGGCCAACATCGCCGTGGTGGTCTACCAGATCTACACGATCGTGAAGAGACGCCGCAACCCGCTCACCGACGAGCTGTTCACGCACCTGCCCGCGTACCGCACGGTGCTCGAAGCGAACAAGCCGCTGGTGCCGGCGGCTGCTGCTCCGGCCGCGCCCCCGCGGGCGACCGCCAGCGCGAAATAGAACGCCGTAACTGCGGAGAATTTCGCGACACGCGGCATCCGTCGCCCCGCCACTTCTGGCAGCGGGCAGGCGGCGCGGGGGCTAGTTCGTGACGGTACGGCGGCCCTCGAAGGCCCGCCCGAGGGTGACCTCGTCGGCGTACTCGAGGTCGCCGCCGACCGGCAGCCCTGACGCGAGCCGGGAGACCTTGATCTCGAGGGTGGTCAGCAGGCGCGACAGGTAGGTCGCGGTCGCCTCCCCCTCGAGGTTCGGGTCGGTGGCGATGATGACCTCCTGCACCGTGTTGTCGGCAAGGCGCTGCATCAGCTGACGGATGCGCAGGTCGTCCGGTCCGACGCCGTCGATGGGGCTGATCGCCCCGCCGAGCACGTGGTAGAGCCCCTTGAATTCGCGGGTGCGCTCGATCGCGACGACGTCCTTGGCCTCTTCCACCACGCAGATCATCGCCGGATTGCGGCGCGGATCACGGCAGATCATGCAGGTCTTCTGCTCGGACACGTTGCCGCAGATGTCGCAGAACTTCACCTTGTCGCGCACCTCGAGCAGCACGTTGGCGAGCCGGGTCACGTCGAACTGCTCGGTCTGCAAGATGTGGAACGCGATCCTCTGCGCGGACTTGGGCCCGATTCCGGGCAGTGTGCCGAGCTCGTCGATCAGTTCCTGAACGATGCCTTCGTACATGGTTTAGTCGCCTCTGGTTCGGGGTGCCGGATCGTGCGGCTGTTCTTCTAGGAAGGTGGCGCCGAGGATTTCGCGCACCACCGACTCGCCGTAGCGCTGTTTGTCCGCAAAGGCGGGCCCGCGACGGGCAACGGATGCCGCGCCGCCCGCCCGGTTCGGAGCCTGCACCTGGGTGCGCGGCGGGGTTCCGGGCTGGGCGCCGTTCGGGTTCAGGTCCGGCGGGAATTCTTCGTCGTAGGGCGGGGGCTCGTCGTCGTAGGGCGGCTGCGGCTCAGGGTCTCGCCCGGACGCGGGAAGCGTCGTGGGCGCCGGCGCGCTCGACGTGGAACGCGGGACGGTCCGCGGTGCGGATGCGTGCGCGCGGTCATCGGGGGTCGCCGCGGGGGTCGCAGCGGAGGCCCCAGCGAAGGCATCAGACGCAGGTGCAGCGGTTTCAGCAGTCGGGGCTGACCCCGGGATGGCTACCGTGGCCCAGCCGGTGCCGGCATCCGAGGGACTCGGGATGGCAGCGGTCGCCCAGCCGGTCGCGGGCGAGGCGACCGCCGGGCTGGCGATTGCGCGGCTGGTCACCGGCGACTCGGGCACTGTCGAGCTGGCAGCCATCGGGCTGCTGACCGTGGGGCTGGTCACCGTGGGGCTGGCAGTCGATGCCGCAGGCGCTTCTGGGGCGTCAACCTTGCCAACGCCGGCCGGTGCGCAACCGGCTGCAGCGTTCACGGCGGCAGCCGGATCGGAGTCGGCGATAGCAGCAGCCCGGTCGGCGTCGGCGTCGGCAGCAGCCGGATCGGGGTCGTCGTCGGCGGGCGACGCCTCGTCGGTTGTTGTAGCAGCAGCAGACTTGGGTATCGTCCTGGAGCCGGTGTCGCCGCTTCCGGACCCGGCTGCGGCCGAGCCGCTGACGGTTGCGGCCTGCGCGACAGGGCTCGGCGCGGTGGAGTCCTGCACGCCGAAACCTGACCCCGGGGAGACCGGGGCGACCGGTGCCGGAGCGGGGGCGGATGCGTTGGGGGTGGCTTGGGCATCCGTTCTCGGGGAGTCGACCCGGGCGGTGAGCTGGGGCGTGAAGCCGAGCACCTCGTTGACGGCGCGCTTGAGATAGTCGCCGACGCCCTGCCCGGGGGCCGCCGACTGCTTGAGTCCGGCGACGTCGTTCTGGCTCGGGAAGGAGAGCACCAGCAGGTCGCCGCCACGCAGTTCCATGGCGCGGGCCGTGTAGAGCACGAGCCAGGCGCTGATCTTGGCGGCCTTGACTGCCTCGAGGATCTGCGGCCAAGAGTCCTTTACCTGCTGCAGGGTGACGGGTCCGACAGGGCGGGGCGGGGCCGCGGCTTGGGTCGCGGGCGCAGCGGCAGCAGGCGCGGCGGCAGAAGCTGCAGCACCAGACGCACCGCCGGAGACCGCGGGCCGGCCGGAGGCATGCGTCGCCGAGACCGCAGCCGCGCGCGGGGGCGAGCCGACCGGGCTGGTGGCTGGGGCATCCGTCGCCGGGCTGCCGCCGGGATCAGAACCAGACCCAGACCCGGAACCCGAACCGGAACCGACCCCGATGCGGCGCTCGAGGCGTTCGACTCGGGCGAGCGCGCCGCGGGTGGAATCGTCGCTCGCGGGGATGAGCACGCGGGCGATCATGAGTTCGAGGTGCAGGCGGGGGCTGGTCGCGCCGGTCATCTCGGTGAGGGCGGCGTTGATCACGTCGGCGGTGCGGGAGAGCTCGGCGGGGCCGAACTTCGCGGCTTGCACGGCCATGCGGTCGAGTTCCTCCTGCGGCACGCCGCGCAGCACGGCGGCAGCGGCGGCGGCACTCGTGGCGCCCACGATGATGAGGTCGCGCAGGCGTTCGAGCAGGTCTTCGACGAAGCGGCGCGGGTCCTGGCCGGTCTGCACGACCCGGTCGACGGCGTCGAACGCGGCGGACGGGTCGCGGTCGGCGATCGCGTCGATTGACTCGTCGAGCAGCGACGCGTTCGTGTAGCCGAGCAGCGCCACGGCGCGGTCGTATTCGACGGAGTGCCCGTCGGATCCGGCCATCAGCTGATCGAGCAGCGACAGGGTGTCGCGCGGCGACCCGCCGCCGGCCCGCACCACGAGCGGCAGCACGCCCGGCGCGACGGTCATCTGCTCGGTGTCGCACATCTGCTGCACGTATTCGAGCATCGGCCCGGGCGGCACGAGCCGGAACGGGTAGTGATGCGTGCGCGAACGGATGGTGCCAATCACCTTTTCGGGCTCGGTTGTCGCGAAGATGAACTTGACGTGCTCGGGCGGCTCTTCGACGATCTTCAGCAGCGCGTTGAAGCCCTGCGGCGTGACCATGTGCGCCTCGTCCAGGATGAAGATCTTGTATCGGTCGCGGGCGGGAGCGAAAATTGCGCGCTCACGGATGTCCCGGGCATCGTCGACCCCGTTGTGGCTGGCCGCGTCGATCTCGACCACGTCGAGGGATCCGCCGCCGTCGCGGGAGAGCTCCACACAGCTCGGGCAGACCCCGCACGGTGTGTCGGTGGGACCGTCGGCGCAGTTCAGGCAGCGCGCGAGAATGCGGGCGGATGTCGTCTTGCCGCAACCTCGGGGCCCGCTGAACAGATAGGCGTGATTCACCCGGTTCGTGCGCAGGGCCGTCATCAGCGGATCGGTCACCTGAGACTGACCGATCATTTCGGCAAAAGTCTCGGGCCGGTAGCGGCGATACAGGGCGGTAACCACGAGGTCAATCGTAGCCGGAGCCACTGACAGTGCGGTGTGGGGTGGGGTGGGGTGGGGTGAGGTGAGGTGTGGGTGGGGTGAGGGGTGGGTGTGGGTGGGGTGGGGTGAGGTGAGGTGTGGTGGCGTGTGTAGCGGGGCGGGCGACATCCGTTTGCCAGGCGGGCGAGGCTCAGGCGCGGCGGGCTCAGGCGCGGCGCGCGACGGCCTGGTCGAACGCGCCGGGGCGATTGCTCACGATTTGCTTGCCGAGGGGCGCGAGCGAGACCGCCACCATCTTGAAGTCGGCGATGCCGAGGGGGATTCCGATGATAGTGAGGCAGAGCGCGATTCCCGAGACGATGTGCGCCAGCGCCAGCCACCAGCCCGCGAGGATCACCCAGATCACGTTGCCGATGAACGAGAACGCTCCACTGGTGGGTTTGGCCACGACGGTGCGGCCGAACGGCCAGAGCGTGTAGGCGGCGATGCGGAACGACGCGAGGCCCCACGGGATCGTAACGATCAGCACGCAGAGCAGAATGCCCGCGGCGAGGTAGCCCAGGAACAGCCAGAACCCGCTCAGCACAAGCCAGATCACGTTCAGGAGTGTGCTCACGCGAAAATACTACCCGCGCCGGAGGTGGAGGTCGCGGAATTGGAATCGGGCGTGGCGAGCGCGGACATCCGTCGCCGGCCGCGTGTTGCCCTCCCGGCTCCCGACTCCCGGCTCCCGGCTCCCGGCTCCCGGCTCCCGGCTCCCGGCTCCCGGCTCCCGGCTCCCGGCTCCCGGCTCGACACTAAACTCGGAGATTTTCGTAACACGCCGCCCACAGCGCCCACGGATGCGGCGTGTCCCGAAAATCTCCGACTTTGCTTCACCCGCGAGGCCCAGCGAAGAACAAAGAACAAAGAACAGCCGGGAGGAGAGCGGACCAGGCGAGCAAAGCATCCGTCGCCGCCACGACCGGGCTCGACTCTAAACTCGGAGAATTTCGCAACACGCCGCCCACGGCGCCCACGGATGCGGCGTGTGCCGAAAATCTCCGACTTTGCATCACTCGCGTGGCCCAGCGCAGAACAAAAACAGCCGGTGGCCGACAATCGCACCCGCACCCCCCGCCACGCGCCCACGGGCACCCACACGGCACTCCCCCACAGACAGCCGGGGCAAAACCTTCTCCCCAGGCCGCCACTCCCCCCGGGAGAGGGCCGGGCCCGCGGGCATCCTGAACGAATGCGCAGCACAGCGACCCTCATCTGCACCCTCGGACACGCCGCCATGACCGACGAACTGCTCCGGCTCGGCGTCACTCCCCGGCAGCTGCGCATGGCCATTGCGCGCGGAACCGTCGTGCGCGCCGCGCGGGGCGTCTACCTCTGCGCCCACGCCGACCGCGACCAGCGCGATGCCGCCGTTGCCCACGGCCGGATCAGCTGCCTCAGCGCCCTGCGCCGGGCCAACGTCTGGGCCGGAATCGACCGTTCGCTGCACCTGCAGGTGCCCGCGCACGCGACCGGCACTCGGCCCGTGCGGGATCAGGGCGGGCAGCGAATCCACTACCACTGGGCGCAGCCGCGGTTCCCGGGAACCACCGAGCGATCCTGGCTGGTCTCGCCGATGGAGGCGGTCTGGCAGGCCATCCACTGCCTCGACGAGGAGCATGCGATCGCCTGCCTCGAGTCGGCGGTGCACGAGGGATTCCTCACGATCGACCAGGTGCGCGAGCTGTGCGCACGGGCGCCGGTCCGGCTGGCGGGAGGCATTCGCGAGCTGGAATTCACCTCGGGCTCCGGCATGGAGACGATCGTGCGGCGCCGGCTGCGGCATGTGGGCTACTCGGTGGTGGCGCAGGTGAAGGTGGCAGGCATCGGCGACGAAGATCGGTTACGTCCCCGTGNGTGAGTGGTGTGGTTTCCCGCTCTTGAGTGTTGCTTCGTCAACGTGAAGAGCCACCGTGGGATGGTCAGTGAGTACCGATCAAAGAACTCACAAAGGACACCACACGATGGCTCTAGACCAGTCTGCCCTGCTCGACCTGCTGGGAGAACTCAAACTCACCGATGTCACCGACCGCATCCGCGTCGCGACCGAAACCCTGTATCAAGAACTGATCGATGCGGAAGCGACCGCGTTCATCCGTGCCGCCCCGTTCGAGCGCTCCGGTGACCGCACCACCCACCGCAACGGCACCCGGCCGCGGACGTTGACGACGACGGCCGGGGACCTCGACCTGAAGATCCCGAAGCTGCGCGCCGGGTCGTTCTTCCCGGCGCTATTGGAGCGCCGCCGCC